>JAHDBX010000109.1 GCA_020630145.1 Gammaproteobacteria bacterium
GACACCATGCTGTCAGTAGGGTGTGATTATACTGCGCATATGCTCGCTAAATAGCGAAAACAAGGGTAATGCTTGAGTATGTAGCTGTATATATTAATGACATGCTACTGACAAAAAAGCCTTACGTTTTTAATAAAATAAATAAGATTGTGGAGTAATAGTATGGGTAATCCGGTAGCGTGGTTTGATATTTATGTTGATGATATGGATAGAGCAAAAGCGTTCTATGAATCGACTCTTGATGTGAAAATGGGTGATTTAGGTGACCCTAGCGACCCGAATATTGTGATGAAGGCTTTTCCTTCTGAAATGGAAACATACGGTGCTACAGGCGCCTTGGTTAAAATGAAGGGCGCAACGGTTGGACAAAATAGCGTTATTGTATATTTTGCATGTGATGATTGTGCTGTAGAAGAGTCTCGCGTTGAGTCTGCTGGTGGTCAGGTTGCTAAGCCGAAGTATTCCATTGGTGAGTTTGGTTTTGTATCCTTAGTGATTGATACAGAAGGTAATATGATTGGTTTGCATTCAAGAAAATAGAACGTATTATATGCTCAGTACGGTGGGGCAATCACTTGTTATTGCCCCAGGTGTTGAGTGTGCCAATGGCAAGGTTTAGGCATGACTTATTATTGCTTGTTGAATAACAGCATTAAACCTATTTTGAATGACTATAATAGCCTTTTAAAACACTTTAGAATGACTCTAATTGCTTAGGTTAATTATATAAGGGTGTCGGTATGACATATGATGAATACAATGATTTTTGTCGCTCACTGCCTGCAACATCTTATGTTGTACAGTGGGGCGGTTCACATGTCTGGAAGGTAGGCGGGAAGGTGTTTGCTGTAGGTGGTTGGGCTGATGATAGGCCAGCTTTTACCTTTAAAACATCTGATTTGCACTTTGAAATTTTACGCGATGAACCGGGCTTTAGGCCTGCGCCTTATTTAGCATCTCGCGGTATGAAATGGATACAGCAATACGCTGAAACGTCAAAGCCCGATGAAGAAGTTAGATATTATATTGAAGATTCTCATCGCATTGTGTCATTGGGTTTAACGAAGAAGAAGCAAAAGGAGTTGGGTCTTAATCAGGATTAAAATATATCCTTTCCAGCGTATTTTTGCTTAAGAAAGAGGGGGGGCACCAGCCCCCTTCTTTTTTGACTTTGTTTTTAAGGGAAGTGTTTAGTCGTCACAAATTTCAGTTATTGAGTCTGGGTAAAACTTGCAGATGGATACATGCCAACGAGTAGCATGAGTTTCACCTGTTACTGTTTCGCTTTCACCGACAATAATGCCTTGTGTGTTAATTGAAAATGCTTTACTGTTTTTTCCACCTAGTGTGCCTAATGATTGCATGCCTAATTTAGCTCGCCATATGAAGGCGTGTGTTTCACCTGTAGCTGTTTCGCTATAGCCGACCACGGTGGAGTTATCATTTATGTCTTGTGCTGAACTGTTTGTGCCACCCAATGTGCCTAAATCATAATGTTGGCTTGGGCTAGGCCAGATAACAGCATGATAACGAAGGGGTGATACTAGTAGGCCTTTGCCTGCAACAGCGCCGTGATTGTTGATAGCGTATCCGTAATCATCTGCATAGCTAAAAGCTTTAAGTTTTTCAAGGTTGCCAGACTGCCAACGAAATGCTCGACCATCGGCTACTAAAGTGCCGGCTGCTTGATCTTTATCATTTATGTCATAAACAACAGAGGGACGATATGTCCCTGGTTCAGTTGCTTCTGTGAAATGAGGGAAGGGAGGGTAGTTTGATACTCGATTAATATCCCAGATAACCCCCGAGGTGTAAATGTTGCCTGCTATGAGGCCGGCAGTGTTAACAGCATAAGCGAAACTATTGAGGTTGAGTTCATCGTTGGGTGGGTAAGTGCCAATGTCTCTCATGGTGTTGTATCGATAAAAAAAACTTGTTGCGGTATTGGTGCTATTCATTGCGTGGCCGACGATATTACCGTTGTTGCTTATACCATAGGCAAAACTGTCTCCGCCATTTGGTAGTGTGCCGAGGCTGCGCATTCCATTTCCATCGATAACAAATGCCCTCTTGTTTTGCAATAAGTTGATATTAAATATGCTCATTGTATAGCGCTTACTACGTTTAAGCGTTTGCTCAGTTTGAGACAAAGCATTTGAGCTTTTTAAAGAACTGGTTTGGGTGGTGTTGTGTTTCCCATATAATGCGCCGACGTCGCTATAACCCACTATATAGCCATCGTCGTTAATATCTCTAGCTGAACTGTCTTTGCCGTGGGGTAGTGTGCCTAGGTCATGTGCTGCAATATTGCTTATATATTCGATGTAGTTAACTGACGCGGCATATGATGTTGGTACGATAAGAAAGGGAGTGAGTATGCCTAGGAGTGTTAAATGTTTACTTTTTATCATGGTGCTATCCTTATTCTATTAAATATATTGTTTTCTTCGTTACAAAAAATATAAAGTTAATGTGTGTGTTCCTGCTTATGCTTTTTTACTACAATGTAATGCGTAGTAAATAGACTCATGTCTCATTTGGTGAAAAGTGTGTGGGTTAATTTTATAAATGTGAATTCGTAGTCGTTTGAAATACCTTGCTTATATATTAACTGCTGGTACTCTTGCTAAGAGATAGAATTAAGAGGTACCTACATGCTTATAGGTGAGCTTGCAGCAAAGTCTGGTTTTTCGCGAGATACCATTCGTTATTATGAGAAACTTGGATTAATTCAAGTTGATAAGCTTAATCGTGGCGCAAATAATTATAAAAATTATTCGTCGTATAGCTTGGAGCGCTTAGTACAAATTGCTCACTTTAAAGACTTGGGATTTACCTTAACTGAAATTTCAGGTTTGCTGACCTCTTTTGAAGGCAAAGACGCTCCCTGTGTTGATTTGCCAAGTAAGCTAAAAGATAAAATTTCAATGTTTGATGATAAGATTGCTTTACTTGAAAAGTATAAAAGTAAACTGCTTGTTGTGCAGCAAGCCTGTGATGGCGGATGCAGTAGCTCGACAAATTTACCCGACTGTTTTTCTCAAAAGCCTGGCGAAGAAAACTAAGCGTTATTGCTTTTGCAAGAGCAGCCTGGTTTGCAAGATTTTTTCCTGGTTTTTAATATAAGCACGGTAAATAAAAGTAAGCTTATAAGAAATAGTCCCATTGCTGCTGATTCTAAATAGATGGCCATAGTTGAGACGGCTCCAATACCCAGTATGGATAAGAAAGGTATGGTTAAACAGCATGCTATACACGAAGCTAGTGATAGCCATGCTAGGCGTTTTGTGGGTTTGGTTTGGTTAAAAATATTCATAATAAATCTATATTGCTGTAAATAAAGCGATATCTTAAACCGTGGAGCATACTCCATGGTCAAGGCAATATAGTTACTAAATTAGAATAAGTAGCAAATGGTGCTGTTATTTTAGCCCTTTACAGCCCCAGCCATTAAGCCACGTAAAAAATAGCGCCCCGATACGATATATACAATTAGTGTTGGTAGGCCAGCGAGTAATGCGCCTGCAAAATGTACGTTATATTCTTTTACGCCATGCGATGAGACTACTAAATTGTTTAAGGCGACCGTCATGGGGATGCTGTTGAAGTCTGAAAAAGATACGCCAAATAAAAAGTCATTCCATACATTGGTAAATTGCCAAATAATAGTGACAACTATAATGGGTATGGAGCCGGGTATGAGTATTTTAAAAAAGATTTGAAAAAAATTGGCACCATCAATTTGTGCTGCACGAACTAGCTCTGTTGGATAGCTTGCGTAGAAATTACGAAAAAATAGTGTAGTAAATCCCAGGCCATATATGACATGTATCATAACTAAGCCGCTAGTTGTGCCAGCCAAACCAAGTATGCCAAGCACGCGAGCCATTGGTATGAGTACAATCTGAAAAGGGATAAAGCAAGATAGTAGCAATAAACCAAATACAATGCCGCTGCCTTTAAATTGCCACTTTGTTAATACATAGCCATTGAGTGCGCCTAGAAAGGTAGAAATAATAACAGCGGGCACTACCATAACAATAGAGTTAATAAAGTATGGCTTTAAACCTGAATGGTTTAAGCCCACATGTGTATGTGCCCATGCTGAATACCAAGCATATGAGGTCCACTCATTAGGCAGGGCAAGCATATTGCCTTGGCGAATTTCACTTAGCGGTTTAAATGAATTAACTAACATCACGTATAAGGGTGCCAGATAATACAGGGCAAACAAGATGAGTATGCTGTAGATAATTAGTCTTGTGAGGTGGCTTTTAGGGTGTTGGTAAAAGTGAGATATGTTGTGCATTTTGCTACCCCGGTGCTGTCTTTAAAAGTGTTTGTTCTTAATATAACTAGCGCTAATGTTTTGCTTTTAGCTCAGCTGTGGGGTGTACAGCTGATATTAGAAGTATAACTAATTTAGCTTTTTTTAATCGTGCTTTTAATCGCGGCCTTCCCCGTTCTGTATTTTCTTATGTATTGATTAAATTGTAATTGTATAAAAAATAGTCGATTTTATGACGCGTTTTATGTATGATAGTTTACAGCAAGTTTAGCGAAAATACGTACTTTTACTTATATTTTGGGGGAATTTAGGAGATTTTACGTACTTTTACTCATGTGTTCTTGCGTATTTTTACGCAGAAAATGATCTTAATTAGGCCTATTTGTTGTTAAGTAAAAATAGGTTGTAAAGCGTTGGTTGCTGTTAATTGGTTTAAACATTTTTTCTATATTTTGAGGGGATTTTTACTATGACATCACTTAGCTTTAAAACCAAAATATTACTATTAGTTATTGTGCCACTTATTTTAGTCAGTGTTGCTTTGACTTCATTATCTATTTATCAGGCTGAAAAGCTTGGCGGTAGAAATATAGAGAGCTTTTCTAATATGATTTTTGACCTTCGCCGTGGCGAGTTAAAAAATTATACGGAGTTGGCTTTATCGGCGGTTAAGCATATTTATGATTACTCCGGGCTTAATGACACTGAAGCCCAAGAGGCGGCCAAAGAAATTTTCCGTAACCTTGAGTTTGGCGAGGATGGTTACTTTTTTGTTTATGACTATACAGGCAAGAATCTTGCGCATCCCAAAAAGCCGGGTTTAGAGGGTAAGAATTTGTGGAGCTTGCAAGATTCTAATGGTGTGTACCTTATTCGTTCTTTGGTTGAGCAGGCCAGAATAAAAGAGGGTGGCTATACGGATTATATTTGGGATAAGCCTTCAAAGAAACGCGAGGTTGCCAAAATTGGCTACAGCATGGGTTTGGAAAACTGGGACTGGATGGTCGGTACAGGGCTTTATGTTGATGATTTGGAAGATGCTGTTGCAGTTATTGAGTCGGAAGTTAGTGACAATATTCAAAATACGCTTAAGTTGATTGCGGGTTTGGCACTTACGTTTACGGTTTTTGTTGGTTTAATTGGTGCCCGCTTTACTATGTCGGAAGGTAAGTTGGCCGATGAAAAATTAAAGCAGCTATCGCATAAGGCGGTGAAGGGACAGGAAGAAGAGCGTAGTCGGGTGGCGCTTAATCTGCAAAAAGAGATTAATCATGCTTTAAAAGTTGCCCGCACTAAATTAGAAAAAGTACATGAAGTGCAGCCGATAGAGGATGTGGCAGCTAAAAATGAGTTTGATTCAGCGGTTGGTATTCTCGATAAAACTATTGATGCGGTATATCGTATTTCTGGTGAGTTGCGCCCAGAGCTGTTAGATAAAATGGGTTTGCACGCTGCGCTTGAGGAGTTAGCAAAAAAAGTCACTAGGGAAAAAAATATACATGTTACTTATAAGCGTGTTGGTGAAGATAAGAAATTGCCCGCGGATGTTGAAACAGGCCTTTATCGTATTATTCAAGCGGCCTTGGATAATATTGTTACTTATTCAAAATCGCCAACAGCGAATATTAAAGCACATCAAACACATAATACGTTGTCGATATCTATTCAGGATGTTGGAGTTGGCTTTGATGCGAAGAAAGTGCTGGATCAGGGTCGAGTGTCGGGCTTGGGTTTAGTAGATATGCGTGTTCGCGCGGAATCACTGGGTGGTAAGTTTGCGGTTTTCTCATCCCATAATACAGGAACGATTATTAAGGTTGATATTCCAGTATAGGTAAAGTTGTTGTATGGCGCGCTTATGCGCGCCATATAAACATACTAAAGCAATTATATAGACTTAAATAATACGAGCGAATTACGTTGATAGTTATATAAGTTTTGTTTGTCGATAGGCAGGTCTTCTATATTGCCTTTGCTAAAGCC
>JAHDBX010000110.1 GCA_020630145.1 Gammaproteobacteria bacterium
ATACAATAAAAAAAGAGCTAGCAACAAAAAATAGAGATATTGATAGCATGCGCATCGCTATGATTGGCGATCTAAAATTTGGACGCACAGTGCACTCACTATGCAAACTGCTGACATTATTCAGGAATATACACATTACCTTAATTTCACCAAAGGAATTAAGCATGCCAGAGAGTATTGTCGAGCAACTTAAACAGGCGGGTCATACAGTGGAAGTATCTGAAGAATTAACCAGCAGCATATCAAGTGTTGATATTGCTTACTCTACCCGTATACAAGAAGAACGCTTTACCTCGCAGGAAGAAGCCGATCAATACCGTGGCCGATTTCGCTTAAACCAAAGTATTTACACGCAGTTTTGCGAACCGAATACGGTCATCATGCACCCTTTACCACGCGACTCTCGTTCCAACGCTAACGAACTCGACAACGACCTAAATGAAAACCCCAATTTAGCGATATTTCGCCAAGCAGACAATGGCGTATTAATTCGGATGGCCTTATTTGCCTTAGTACTCAATATTGCTGACCAAGTTGATAAATATTCACGCGATGTGAATTGGTTTAGCAGCCATAGGAAATAAGCGCGTAAACTTATACCTCAATAAGATGATCAGGTAATTCATTAGGATTTTTATTTTTAGCTGGGTAATGCTCTTTTAATAACTCACCACAAGCATCAATCGTTTTCAGATATGCCAATGCTGTTTTGCCATCGCGGATAGTCGAGACAAACGTATCGATAAGGGCTTGCCACGTTTGTTGATCAACCTTTTGATTGATACCATGGTCAGCAATAATTTCTGCATATTGTTCATCTAAAGATACAAACAACATAACACCAGTATTATCTTTAGTTAAATGTAGGCCTTCTATAAAAAATAGTTCATGCGCATAACGGCTGGCACGCTGATGCTTAATATAGCGTGGCACCAACAATAACTTAATGGGCCGCCATTGCAATATAAGCGCACTCACCAAAAATATAAGCACTTGCCACTGATAAGCATAAGATGCATCTTGACCAAATAGCAGCAACAAACCAGGAAATGATAACGCGAATACAGCCGCCCACAAAGCAGGAATATAACGGTAATCATCGCTGCTTTGCGCAATGACTGTTACCAACTCTGCATTAGTAAGTGCTTCAACCTCACGGATACGTTCGTTGACTTGTTGTTTTTCTTGTATAGTTAAATTTCTAGACATAATCTACCAACCACCTGATGCACCGCCGCCGCCAAAGCTACCACCGCCGCCACTAAAACCACCACCGCTACTGCTACCACCCCAGCTACTACCACTACCATAACTCCGGCCACCACGCGTACCACCAGAACCACCGCCGCCAAAAAAGATATAAGAAAAAACAGCCGCACCAACACCTGCTAGCAAACCCAGAAGCAATGATTGCAAAAAGAAACCACCTACTAGACCAGCACCAACTCCCACAACACCCGATGTGATGCCCCTAACACCTTTTTTCTTACGTAAAAATGGCGCAAGAAAAATTTGCCCAAGCACACCACCAAACATAATAAAGGGAACAACTCTCTCAAAGCCCTGGCCTGCTGCCAAACCGTCGTTTTCAGAAGGCGTATACTCACCTTGAATAGCTTGCAGTATTGCCGTAACCCCAGCATCAATACCTTCATCAAACTTCGCTTGTTTAAATAAAGGGCTAATTTCATTACGAATAATCTGACTACTCAAAGCGTCAGTTAAGGCCCCTTCCAGACCATAACCCACTTCTATGCGTATCTTTCGCTCTTCCTGTGCAACAACTAATAATACGCCATTACCTTTCTCAGCTTGACCTATTTGCCAATGACGACCCAACTGATATGAATAATCTGATATTTCATAACCATTTAAACTTGGTAACGTCACCACAACGACTTGATTGCTCGTTTCAGACTCATGCCCTGCTAAAAACGTTGTCAAGCGAGAAGCGGTTTCTGTTGACAATAAGCCAGCATTATCAACTACACGCCCTGAAAGCTCAGGGAATTGTGGCTGAGCATATGCAGCTGCTGTTAATAGATATAAAACAAGGTATATAAATAGTCGTTGTAACATAGCAAGCTATTTGAATTCAATTTCAGGCACTTTCATTGCCTCAGCTTCAACAGTGAACTGCTCTTTAGACTCAATATCTGAATATAGGAACGAGTGCCATAACTTACCAGGGTAAGTACGTATTTCAGTATTTAAGGCTTTCACAGCATTGATATAGTCACGACGTGCAACGGTAATTCTATTATCGGCACCTTCTAACTGAGATTGCAGCTGTAAGAAGTTTTGATTACTTTTTATATCAGGGTAACGCTCAACTACAACTAATAATCGAGACAAGGCTGATGATAAACCATCTTGGGCTGCTTGAAACTTCTTAAACGCAGCGGGATCATTAAGCATGTCAGCAGGCAGTTGTGTTTGTGTCGCTTTATTTCTAGCTTCAACAACATCTAGCAAAATACCACGCTCATTATCAGCCGAAGCTTGCACAGTTTTCACTAAGTTAGGCACCAAGTCAGCACGGCGTTTATATTGGTTTAACACCTCACTCCAAGCTGCTGTTGTTGCTTCATCATAAGTTGGAATATTATTAATTCCACAGGCAGACAAATAAAATATGCTGCTTATTAGCATTAGTTTTTTAAACATTGGAAACTCCCCTAAATCGATGGCTTTACAGTAACGGAGATAAACTCAATGCGCAATGCTTTGCAATACTTTTTAACAAGAAAATACCATACTACAACAAGAAAAAGGCGGCCTTACAGCCGCCTATTTCCCTTTCACCACCCCTCCAAAAACTTGTACTACTTACCTTAGCGACCTAATACAACATGTCCCCTTGCTCGTATCGCAGGTCCATGTGGCGTTAAATGAAAGCTAATATGCCCGCGTCGACGCGAACGCTCATAATAATAAGCATGATCATCATAGTAATGATCATCGTGATGATGCCAGTGCCCATGTCCATGACGGTGTCCGTGATGGCCATGGCGGTGACCTCGATGAGGCTTACGCTTATGACCGCGATAATGGTGGCGATATGCATGACCACGGTGGTCATAATGATGATCTAAGTGCTTACCTTTACGATCTAGGCGACGATCAATTCGGTCGCCTCTTTTATCTAAGCGCTCAGCACGTTTTTCATTTCCATTACGTGCAAGCAGTTCAGCGCGCTTATCCAAGCGCTGATTAATACGGTCACCTTTTTTATCATAGAAACGCTCGATACGATCACCTTTATCTGCATATGCAGGCAAGGTGAAACCTAAGGTAATAGTTGAAATAAATAATAAACTTGCTAACGCTTTCATAAATAAGCCTCTTTTCTTTTGCTTACTTACATTAACGCCTACACCCTAAGTTTGGTTGACAGGCTTAGCGATTTTATTATTCTAATTGAATAAAAGCTTTTTCTTCTGCGCTTAAGTTTTGCCAAGCTTCACGTAAAGCCTGACGTTTTTCTGGGGGCATTTGTTGGAAGCGTTTAAACTTTTTAATCAGCGCCTGACGACGCTCAGGCGACATATTTTGCACAGCTTTTATACGCGCCTTAACCTTTGCTTGCTGCGCAGGTGTCATATTATTAAAGCGATCGGCTCGCTTTAACGCTTTTTGTTTTTGTGCAGGCTTCAGCTCAGACCACTTGTTTTGCAAAGGCAATAACTGCTGCTGTTGCGCTGCACTAAGAGACTGCCATGACTGAGCATGTACAGGCTGCGAGATAGCATATAAACACAATATACTTAAAATAGTTGATACTTTCATTACCCTTGCCTAACCCGCATTTGATTTATCCAGCCACTCATAAAACTCAATATTTTCGTAAAATTCCATATCTATATCATTAGACAAAAACGCATTAACTGCCGCTTCATCAAGTCTATCCTCATTAACAAGCTGAGGCTGCTCTTTGCCCTTTTCAAATATAACATTATTTGTCAGCAATATACCCAGTGCCAGCATACTAATTACTGCAAACGCCGCAGGCAAAGGTTGGGTAAACCACATCGGCTTTTTATCTGAGGCAAGCAGTGCCGCTTCGCGCGCTTGCCGCAAACGCGACAAGGTCGCCGCATCATAACTGTCGCTATGTCGGTCTAACAGTGCATTTACATCATCTTGATTAAGCTGTTTTTCGTTCATGTGCACCTTCATTTGTAAGCAAATCACCTTCCTCAAGGTAACGCGTTTTCAATATTTTCTTCAATTGCTGCATGGCTCGCGAGTAATGTGTTTTAACACTACCTTCGCTGCAACGCATAGCTTTTGCCGTAGCTTTTGTATCCAAGCCCTCCCAACAACGTAACAAAAATGCTTGTTGTTGACGCAACGGCAGCTGTTCAACAGCCTGATTCAGCCGTTTAGCGCTATCTTCACTGTCAAGTAGCCTAGCTTGATCAATTTCATTTAAGTCTGGAGCAGACTGTATAGGGTCAACATGTTCACCATAGCCCTGCTCATCATTACCACCACCTATTTTAGGCAGCCAAGCGAAATATTTATTTTTTACCGTAGCCTTACGATAAAAGTCGTATATGCGGCTTTGCAATACACGATGAAACAATGGCGCCCACTCCCCTTCCGGTTTTTTAGCATAACGCGTGGCAAAACGTATCATGGCATCTTGCACAATATCTAAAGCGTCATCACGGTTACCCACCGCGAACTCAGCAATGCTTAGCGCTCGTCGTTCTTTTTCTGCGAAAAACGTATTTAGTGCCTCTCGCTTCAAATTTCCTGTCATTACCTAGCAATCGCCTATGGTTTTATGTAAAGTTTTTTTCGCATATAAGCATTAAAGCCAATTAACCAAAATCTTTTTTTTCGCCTTTTGCTGAATTTTATACGCTTTCAAGCGACTTTTTATGACTTTATTGGCTTAAACGTCGTAACAAGCTGTTTCGTTGACAAAAAATTAAATAAAAAGTATTTACAGAGTGTTTTTTTTATGTTTATGCACAATAAAACTTTTGCGCTACAGTTTTATTACACCCTCTTTGCATGCTTAGCCTGCAAGCAATAAAAAATACGTAAGTCATTGATTTTATTATATTTTTATTAATGGTTAAAGTTTAACCAAAGTAACAAAACCGTTATAAAAAGCCTATTTTTTATGTATTTTGTTTCGTCTTTCCACAGAGTTATCCACAGCTTCTGTGGATAAGGAATTTTTCTATTCAACGTCAAGCATTTAATCCATTCAGGATAGATTTTACTTTAACTTTAGCCATTAAGTTATCAGTAAGTCAGTATTTTTGCTTTTTTAGCATGTCAAGCCCATTTAAACTCACAGTTACATAAACTTCTGCCTTTATTTTCGTTACACTCCCACATATTTATAACCACTTTACGCCATAAAAACACTGGAACAACTAGAATTTTGATCATTAAAGTCGCCGTACCCAGCCCTATTTTTGAAGCCTTAGACTATTTAGCTGGCCCCTATGAAGGTCAAGTCAAAGCAGGTATGCGAGTCGTCGTACCTTTTCGTCGTGGCCAAAAAGTAGGCGTGGTTATAGAACTTAGCGACAACAGTAAAGTACCAGCCAACAAACTAAAAAGCATTAGCGAGGTATTTACTGACAACCCCCTCTCTGATGACGTCCTCACCATATTGAAGTGGGCTGCTAAGTACTACCATTACCCCATCGGCATGGCGATAGAGACGGCTCTGCCAGCGGGTTTCAGGCGCATAAAGCCAATGGCTATACCTAAACAAATACATTGGCAGCTGACAGCTGAAGGCCAAAATATTAATGCCAGTAGTATTAAACGTGCAGCTAAGCAGCAGGCATTATTAACATTGCTACAAACACACAGCCCTAAAAATGACAATCTCATGGATGAGGAAACACTGAAGCAGCTAATACAGGGGTGGCGCCCAACCATGAAACGCTTAGAAGAACTCGGCTATGTGACACAAAAAACAGCATCAACATTAAAAATCGATACAAGCGCGGCAATGGTGCACCTTAATGAAGAGCAAGAGCAGGCTATTCATAGTATCAATAGCGCACTAACATCTCATCAAGCATTTTTGTTGCACGGCATTACAGGTAGCGGCAAAACAGAAGTGTATCTAGCTAACGTTGCCCATGCTTTACAAGCCAGCAAGCAGGCATTAATACTTGTAACCGAAATTGGCTTAACACCACAAACTGTACAGCGCTTTACACGCCGTTTTGTCGAGCAGGTTGGTACATTAAGCC
>JAHDBX010000111.1 GCA_020630145.1 Gammaproteobacteria bacterium
GTCAGTATCAGCAGCGATCACAGGGATCTTGGCTTGTTGTGCAACTTTTACTACAGCTTCAAATGCTGATACAACAGTATTGTCTGTAGGGATATATATAGCATCAACCTTTCCCACTAATGAGCGGGTCGCTGCAAGTACATCAGAAGACTTAGGTGCACTACCGGTCACAACAGTTAAGCCTTGCTGTGGTGCAAATTGCTTCACTAAGTCGACTAAAGTAACAGAGTTGGTTTCGCCAGGATTATAAATAACGCCTAATCGTTTAGCGTTAGGAACCACCGTTTTAACAAGCTCCATATGCAAGTTAATGGGAGATAAATCAGATACACCCGTTACATTACTATTTTTACTATTAGCCATAGACGTGATGAGTTTTGCCCCAACAGGGTCTGTAACAGCAGAAAAAACTAGGGGTATATTGCGTGCAGACGAAGCTAAAGCCTGTGCAGAAGGGGTTGCAATACCAACAACAACATCAGGTTTCTCGCCAGCAAACTTCTTAGCAATTTGTGCTGCTGTGGCTGGAGCGCCTTGTGCACTTTCATATGACCAAGTTAAATTCTTGCCTACAATATAACCTTGTGCAGCAAGCTCGTCTTTTACACCATTACGGCAAGCATCTAAGGCCGGGTGTTCAACAATTTGGGTAATAGCAACGTGTTTTTTACCTTCAGCAAAAGCCAGTTGTGATAAAGCTGAAAATACAGCCCCTATAACAATACAAATTTTTATTGTGTTTTTCATAAAGCCACCTCGTCCTATAGATATTCTGCGATATAGTTAATAAATTAAAATTCTGCTTTATGCAATGTTAATACTACTATATATAAAGCATGCTATTGCCAAATAGTAAAGTAAAAGTATCTATGCCAATACTAGCTAAAAGTATTAAATTATGTGCTCAAGAGAATATTTATATGTCTTATAGACTATAAATAGTTGAAATGTTTATATTTTTATAAATATCTGATTTTATGCTGCAAAGGCTCAAACTACTTGAACCTTTGCGCTAATCAATTTGGTGCTTTTACTTATCTGTAATAAGGCGTGTTTCTGGGTAGGTGGCATGCCAGCCAAACCAAAATGCACGATGGTAGGGAAGGCTGAAGAGTTTCTTGTTTTTTAAGCGTAATTCACTCTCTGTTAATTGCCATTTGTTGCCTTTATTGTCAGTAACCGTACTATCTTGGTCATACGAAACAAAGTTAATCTCTTTAGGGTCATATACGCGGTTGGCGCCGGACTTGTCGGTTAGAATCAACAGCTTTTGTTGGCCAATTTTATTTTTATATAGTGGATTTTTCTTTAAGAAAGCGGTATCAATTGCCAACTGTTCTCTGGGTGATGCAGCAAAGCGTAAGGCTAATACCTCTTGCTTATTTTTAAGGCGTTCATCTTGAAAAGGCGTATTGAACATTAAACGATCTGTAGAAAAATAGTTCTGATAAGCAGCACCTTCATCGTAATTGCGTGAGTGCCCTGTTTCTAAAGACAACACCTTGGTTTTAGGGTGGCGACGTTTCCACTCACCCCATGTTGTAGTCACAACACTCACGTATTCTAAGGCAATGCCTTTGTCGACAAGTGGGCCTAAAACGGGTTCACCTTTAATGGTGTTCCACAAAGACTGGGTAGCTTTATCGTACATTAATTTATTAGATCGGTATAAAAAACCACTCGTTCCGAGTGCATGTTTAACACCATTAAATGAGGTTTTATAAGGAATGATTGTGCCGCATAAAGTGCAGTACACGCCAGCAATTTCAACACCACCGATAGTGTCAACAAACATTTCATGCCAAGCGAGTATACGCTTAGGGTAAGCACGCGCATCGCCATTGACTTCAATACCAAACACAACATTATCATCGTCTAGGTATTTGGCTTTTTTAGCCGCAATCATATCAGGGTTGCGTAATGGCGGAATACCATCTTGGCGTACACCACCCCAACGAATTTCATCCAAGCGAATACGCGCTGATGCTTGGCGTTGTTGGAAGTATGTTTCAAATGCAGGGTCAATTCGTTTGTATAAATTGGCTTTAAAGTTGGCATAGCCAGGAGAAAGTTTTTCTGGTTTATTCCATAACCAAAAATACCAGTCATTTATATTTCCACCAAATTTTTGGCCTGTTTTCTTTGAGAGTAGTGCAAACAGTTTTCGCGATGAAGAGGTTTGTTGAGTAAGTCCAACCGTTTCTAATAGTTGTGGAATGTAACGATCTTGCCAACCGTTTTCAATGGTTGCTATAGCTTGTGAAATATCATCGTGGCTGTAAGAACTAAGTAATGTATCAAAAGCTGCATCGATATTATCTAATGATTGGGGAGCGGCAAGAGTACTGGGGCTTATTGCTAGGTTAGCAATAAACAATGTAATGATAAGCGTTAAAGCAGGGGTATTTTTTTTCATATAAGTCACTCCTACATTATAAGAGTGCCATATAGTGAAAAAGTTGCAATAGGTGTATAAGAAAGTGCCTCTGTCGTTATGGACGGCTAATGCGTTTCTCGAAAATCTGCGATAACATCGCCAAATTTCTGTGATTCAGACTCGTGTGGACCGTGTGTATAAGGTTCGCTTAAAGCCTGCTTATACCATGTAAGCATGGCAGAGTTTTGTAATAGTCTCTTTAAATAGGCCGCAGATTCAGTGCTGATATGATTAATGCCAAAGGTTTGAAAACGAAATACGACAGGCGCATAAAAAGCATCAACTGCAGAAAAAGTCTCACCTGTTAAAAAAGGACCGCCGAACTTTTGCAAGCCCTCTTGCCAAATAGCGTCAACCCGGTCAATATCTTTTGCTAAAGCCGGTGTAATTGATTGTAGTTTTACACGTAGTCCACAATTCATAGAGCAAACATGACGAAGCTCTGGAAACCCCGCGTGCATCTCAGCCACAACACAGCGGGCCCAAGATCGTGCTTCTAAGTCAGTTGGCCATATACCTTCATGTCGCTCGGCTAAAAATTCAATAATAGCTAAGGAGTCCCAAGTGACTAAACCATTATGTGTTAAACAGGGAACTAAGCCTGTAGGGTTTATGTTTTTGTAGTTTTTCCAGTCGTCTTTGGTGCCAAATGGGTGCATTACTTCTTTAAAAGGGATGTTTAATGCTTTCATTAATATCCAAGGCCTAAGAGACCATGAAGAATAATTTTTATTAGCTATATGTAATTCATACATGGCTGTTTCCTTGTTTTTATCTTGTGAAGGTTTATAGCTTAGCTTCTATTTTTTTTATGAATTTTGCGAGCCTTTTTTGTGAAACATTCTCACTTTTGTATAGGGAAAACATTTTGAAATTACAATGCTTTGTGCATGCCCCTAATAAAGCTACCTTGAGTATTCTATTGACGGGGCGCCATAAGATAAAGTAATCAACCCACCATGGTGAGCCCAGTGTGGTAATAACTTTTACTTCTTTTAGATTATCTAAGCATGGTGTAATAGCGCCAAGGTCTGATGCATGATTATAAGCATAGCCTGGAGCCCATACACGATCAAACCAACCCTTCAATATAGCTGGGAAGCCAAACCACCATGTAGGAAAGATTAATACAAGGGTGTTAGTTTCTTTTAATTGGGTAATATCGCTCGTCAATTGGCTTTGGTCAAATTCAGCTTCGTAGTAACTTTGTCTCTCCTGAATACTTAAGTTAGGGTCAAACTTGTCTTTGTATAAGTCTTTAACGGTGACGTTATAACCTTTGGATTTTAAAAGACTAATTATGCGTTTAGATAAATAGCCACAAAGGCTATTTGTAAGAGGGTGTGCTAATACAACTAAGCAGTTCATCAAATCCCTAGTATTTTATTTTTCTATTTACTTGCACTTGCAAGGCCAATTCCAAAACACATAAAAGTACCACCGCTAAGCTTATTAACTATCTTGCCGCCTTTTTCAGATGAAAGCCAGTAGCGCGCTGACGTAGCTAAAAAAGAATACAGGAAATGAATTAACACAACTAATAAACTATATGTGATAACCAGAAGCATAAACTGAGCTTGGTAGTTGTTAGTCGTGAAATCAATAAATTGAGGGAAAATGGACATAAAAAAGAAAATGGCTTTAGGGTTCGTTAACTGTAAACTTAAGCCTTCTAGGAACTGACGTTTCTTGTTTTTTACAGTGACATTGTTTAACACTACTTTTACTGCAGGAGTGCGCCAAAGTTTTATGCCGAGATAAATTAAATAAGCAGCGCCAATAAATTTCATTATGGTGAAAGCAATAGATGATGTCATCAAGAGTAGGCCTAAGCTGGTGGCAGATACTGCTGCTACAAGAAATGTACCAAAAGCAATGCCTAAAATGCCGCCTATAGCGCCTTTAAAGCCGTAACGAATAGTATTGGTCAGCGTTAATACGACTCCAGGGCCCGGGCTTAGTACAGTAACTATTGCGATGAGTAAAAATATTAAATAGTTTTCCATTTTCCTCTCGAGGGCGATGTTAAGAAAAGGCTTGCATCGCTATGCTTTTCAGTATTTTATTTTGCTACTTATATTGAATAATTGCAATTGTTTATCAACTTAGTCTATTGCTTTGCACATGAGTATTAAGTGGTCGGCGAATTGATTTTTTTGGTTGAGAATTTTGCTTCAACTTGAGTGCGAAAGGAACGGCTAACCGGTACAGTTTCATTGTCTGAGAGGTTCAGCTTTAGATTTTGTCCATCTTTTAACAAACCTTCCACCGCTTTGTAAGCAATCCAATGTGAACGATGTACCTGCATGCCAAGTGAGTCAGGCATGTCTCGAATAGCATCAGAAAAGCGATAAAGTGCCATTCTAGTCTCACGGGTTGTAACAACGCGTACGTAGTGCTCTTGTGCTTCAATGTGATAAATATGCCCTTCTAAAGGAGGACTAATTGTGTCGAAAAAGAGCGGGGTTTTATTTACATCTCCCATATCCTTGTCAATGCTTTGCATAAGCTCTGTTTTAAGCAAACGAGGTAATAATAATAAGGTACACAAGATGACATGGTTGTCGAATAAATAAACGAGTTCTAGCCCAAAGGCTCCTACGCGTGAATGGGGTAAATTGCTACCATCATTAAAACCGAGCTCAGGTAAGCCTAAAATTAAATCAAAGCTAGTGATAGCCAGGGTAAAGGGCAGCAGGCTAAGCAATATGGCAAAAATGTATACGGGAAAGCGCGCGGTATTGCTAGCAATGATTTTTTCAATTGCATAAAGTACAGCAATAAATAATGTTGCCTCAATTACTATTCGTATAAGCCAATAGGCATAGTTGCTGAACAGTTTTATGACGCCACCAGTAACAGCCTCACTTGATGCAAGCAGTAATGCCGCCAGTAATGCGACAATAGCTATCCATAATTCTTCAGAATGGCGCAAATTGGCTCTCGTTTAAGTAATTCATTCGTGCTTCTTGTATGGTATCAGTGACTTAAATAGTTGATTATCATAACAAAAAACCAAGCTTTGTTTGCAATCATTATCACATGAATGGCATTGGTGAATTAAGGCAGTTTGGCATATTGCAAGATACATTATGGCGCGCATAATGTCGTCAATCCAACCGTTACAGCTTTGTCTGTTGAAGCGGTTTCTTCTGAGTAAAAATAATTAATGAGGGAATCTCATGAACAAAACACTTCTACTTGTCGCGTCATTAGCGGCTATCACCTCTATTCAAACGGTCAATGCTGGTCAGGGTAATATGAGCTTTTTTATTACTAGCGTTGGTTCAGGTAAGGGCGGTGACCTGGGTGGCCTACAAGGTGCTGATGCCCATTGTAGTGCACTTGCTGAAAAAGCCGGTGTTAAAGGCAAAGACTGGCGAGCTTATCTAAGTACGCAAGAAAAAGGCAAGCGCGGTGTATCCGCTCGAGATCGTATAGGCAAAGGCCCATGGCACAATGCAAAAGGGGTACTGATTGCTAAAGACCTTGATCAATTGCATCTAAACCCAAATATTATTAAGGCTACTGCGCTAGATGAAAAGGGCAATTTAGTTAAAGGCCGTGGTGATATGCCCAACCAGCACGATATTCTTACTGGCACCATGTCTGATGGTACGGCTTATTTTCCTCGCGAAGAAAATGATCGTACTTGCAGTAATTGGACAAGCTCTGGTAAAGGTAGCGCAACGGTAGGACATCATGATCGTCATGGTGGTGGTAATGTTTCCTGGAATGCCGCGCATAACTCTCGTGGCTGTTCACAAGCTGACCTAAGTAAAAC
>JAHDBX010000112.1 GCA_020630145.1 Gammaproteobacteria bacterium
CGCCTTTATTTACCTGACAAACCCGCAATTTATCCGCATCTGGGTGCGGTGCCAAAGACATTATCTCCGCAACCACCACACCACTAAACTCCGGAGCAGCCAACTCAACGCCATCTACTTCTAAACCCAGCTGGTTTAGTTGTGCTAGCAAAACGTCGGTACTAATGTCCGGATTAACGTGTTCTCTTAACCAATTCTCGCTGAACTTCATCTCAGCACACCCATAATGTAATTTATTAGAAAGTTTCTATAACTTATTGAAATTGCTTTAAAAATCTTAAGTCATTTTCGAAAAATAGACGCAAATCATTAATGCCATAACGCAACATAGCCAAACGCTCTACTCCCATACCAAAGGCATAGCCAGTATACGTTTCGGTATCAATATTTACATGCTTAAAGACCTCGTCATCAACCATTCCGCAGCCCAACACTTCTAGCCAGCCAGTATGACCACAAACTCTACAGCCATCGCCATTACACATAACGCACTGGATATCGACTTCCGATGATGGCTCAGTAAAAGGAAAATATGACGGTCTAAAGCGCGTTTGCAAATCATCACGCTCAAAGAAAATACGCAAGAAGTCTTTTAGCAAACTCATTAAGTCAGTAAAACTTACGTCTTTATCTACCAATAACCCTTCCACTTGATGGAACATCGGCGTATGCGTTAAATCAGAGTCACAGCGGTATACTCGACCCGGCGCAATAATGCGTATTGGCGGCGCTTGGTTCTCCATTACACGAACCTGCACTGGCGACGTATGTGTTCGTAGCACATGACCCGTTTCAGTATAGAACGTGTCATGCATTGCACGAGCCGGGTGATGCGCAGGTATATTGAGCGCTTCGAAGTTGTGATATTCATCTTCGATTTCAGGACCATCAACGACTTCAAAACCGAAGCCGGATAGGATGTCTTGTATTCGTTTTAATGTGCGCGAAACAGGATGCTCACCACCAATAGTCGCTGAACGACCCGGCAATGTTACATCTATTTTTTCACTTGCTAAACGGCTGTATAAAGCCGCATCTTCTAAGGCTGTTCTTTGCGCCTCGATAGCTTTTTGCACGGCAACTTTTGCCTGGTTAATTTCTTGACCAGCCGTTTTACGTGCTTCAGGCTCCATACCACCCAGCTCTTTTAATAAAGCTGTAATTTCACCCTTTTTACCTAAGTACTGGACGCGTATTTCATCTAAAGCCTTTACTTCACTTACGGCACTAACAGCCTGTAAGGCTTTTTCTTTTATGGCTTGTATTGACACAATATAACCTGTGAATGAGTTTGACAAAAAAAAGGGAAGCGCTTTATAACAAGTAAAGCACGCTTCCCTTTTTAATGGACTATTTTTTAAGCCGCTTTAGCGCTTAGAGAAGCTTTTGCTTTTTCCACTAGCTGGCTAAAGGTCGCTTTATCATTAACTGCGATATCAGCTAATACCTTACGATCCATTTCAATCATTGCCTTTTTAAGGCCATTCATGAATACGCTGTACGACATACCGTTTGTACGGGCTGCAGCGTTAATACGTGCAATCCATAAACGACGGAATTGACGCTTACGTTGACGACGGTCACGATAAGCATATTGACCTGCTTTTGTTACAGCTTGCTTTGCTACACGTAATACACGACTACGTGCACCACGGTAACCTTTCGCTTTTTTAAGAATTTTTTTGTGATTAGCGCGAGCTACAACACCACGTTTTACTCTAGGCATTTCTTATCTCCTATGCTTATGCGTATGGCATCATTTGTTTAACAAGCTTCACGTCATTTGCGTGAACCATTTGCTCATCACTACGAAGGTGACGCTTACGCTTTGAGCTTTTTTTAGTCAGAATGTGACTACGGTGCGATTTACCGCGCTTGATTTTGCCAGACGCAGTAACGCGAAAGCGTTTAGCGGCGCCGCTATTGGTTTTTATCTTAGGCATTTTCTTCTCCTGTTAGAGTGATAAAAATACGCATCAGGCAATGCCCTGCCCGGGAGCGTATAGGTAAAAACTGGGTATGGTAGCCGTTATGACTTAATTGGCCCCAACACCATGACCATTTGACGGCCTTCCATTTGCGGAAATTGTTCTACATTTCCGTATTCTTTCAAATCTTCTTCAACTTTTTTCAAAAATTCCATACCTAAGTTTTGATGGGCCATTTCACGACCTCTAAAACGCATGGTTACTTTTGCCTTATCGCCACCTTCTAAAAACTTAATGAGGTTGCGTAATTTAACCTGATAATCGGCTTCTTCTGTACCGGGTCTAAACTTAATTTCTTTTACTTGTGTTTGCTTTTGCTTTTTCTTAGCTTGATGCGCTTTTTTGTTCAATTCAAACTTAAACTTACCAAAATCCATAATTCGACAAACTGGCGGCTCAGCATTCGGTACAATTTCTACCAAATCCATATCCACTTCTCTAGCCATTGCTATAGCTTTATCTATCTTCTGTATACCTAGCTGTTGTCCTTCGCCATTAATAACACGTACTTCTGGCGCAGTTATGTCGTCATTACGACGGGTCTTTTTTTGTGCGGCGATTAGTTCACCCTCCTAAATAGTTACACATCAACTTATTGCTTAGCCTGAATTGACTCTTTAGCGAGCTCTATAAACGCATCAACTGTCATAGAACCCAAGTCCTCACCTCCTAAGGTGCGAACCGCAATAGTACCTTCTTCTACCTCACGCTTGCCCGCAACCAATAGGTAGGGAACACGCTGCAAAGTATGCTCGCGGATTTTAAAGCCGATCTTCTCATTTCTCAAGTCCGAAATGGCCCGTAAGCCCGTGTTTTTCAATGTTTTTTCGATTTTTTGCACATATTCGGCGTGATCACCCGTAATATTCATAATTACGGCCTGATTTGGCGCCAACCATACCGGTAATTTACCCGCGTGGTTTTCTATCAAAATGCCAACGAATCGCTCAATTGAACCTAAAATTGCACGATGAATCATTACTGGCGTTTGACGGCTGCCGTCTTCGGCAACGTACTCAGCATCTAAACGACCCGGCATTGAAAAATCGAGCTGCACTGTACCACATTGCCAGCCTCGACCTAAACAATCGCGCAAGGTAAACTCAATTTTAGGGCCATAAAATGCCCCTTCACCCGGCTGCAAACGGAAGTCCAAGCCTTTTTCTTTTAGCGAGGTTTCTAAAGCCGCTTCTGCTGCATCCCATGTTGCATCATCACCCACCCTTTTTTCTGGGCGTGTCGACAAGGCAATTTCAATATCTTCAAACCCAAAATCGGCATACACTTTATAAACTAAATCAATAAATATCGATACTTCACTTTGGATTTGGTCTTCTGTACAAAAAATATGCGCATCATCTTGCACAAAGTTACGTACACGCATAATACCGTGCAAAGTACCCGATGGCTCATTACGGTGGCAAGAACCAAACTCTGCCATACGCAAAGGCAAGTCACGGTAACTACGCAAACCATGGTTAAATATTTGTACATGACAAGGGCAATTCATCGGTTTAACCGCATAGTCACGACTTTCAGACGAGGTGCTAAAAATCATATCGCCAAATTTGTCCCAATGCCCTGACTTCTCCCACAGCACGCGATCAACAACTTGCGGGGTATTGACTTCTTGATAGTCATTTTGGCGCAGCAGGTCTCGAATATAATCTTTAACAACATTATATATAGTCCAACCCTTGTCATGCCAAAACACCATACCCGGCGCTTCCGGTTGCGTATGAAATAAGTCTAAAGCCTTGCCTATTTTACGGTGGTCTCGCTTCACAGCCTCTTCTAAAAACTGTAAATGCTGCTTTAATTGCTTTTTATCTGCCCATGCTGTGCCATAGATACGTTGCAGCATTTTGTTATCTGAGTTACCACGCCAATAAGCGCCAGATAAACGCATCAATTTGAAATGACCACAGAAGCGCATATTCGGCACATGCGGACCACGACACATATCGATATATTCTTCGTGGTGATACAAACCGGGTTGATCATCTTTTGCTATATCACGATCTAGAATTTCCATTTTGTAGCTTTCGCCACGCTTTTCAAAGGTATCGTAAGCCTCTTGCCAACTCGCCTTTTTCTTCACAACGTCATAGCTCGTCTTGGCTAGCTCTTTCATGCGTTTTTCTATCGCACCCAGATCTTCATCGCTAAGTTGTTGTTCGAGATCAATATCGTAGTAAAAACCGTTTTCTACGGTTGGCCCAATGGCCATAAGAGCATCAGGGTATAATTGTTTGATCGCATGCCCAAGTAAATGCGCGCATGAGTGGCGAATAATCTCAAGGCCATCTTCATCTTTAGGGGTAAATATGCTCAACTCTGCATCAACCTCTATAATGTCGTGTGCATCCATACGCACACCATTCACTCGACCGCCCAAGGTGACTTTAGCTAGTCCAGGACCAATATCAGTGGCAACATCTAAAATAGAAACAGGTTTATCAAAAGAACGCTGACTACCGTCAGGCAAAGTAATAACTGGCATAGTAACTCCTCAGTGGCGATCAATACCAAAGACCGCATGCTAAACGTATAAAAACGATTAAATAAAAAACTGGTACGACCGAGTGGACTCGAACCACCGACCCCCACCATGTCAAGGTGGTGCTCTAACCAGCTGAGCTACGGTCGTACATAAATGCCAAGCTGTAAACACCAACAGTGAAAGTCACCGCCTGGCTACAGTCGAACATTATTTGCCTAACAATACATAAAAATTCACACTTGTTGTTTGTGTATCTTTTCTACGTTAAAGTCAGCAGGCGGCGAATTATAGCGATAGCCGGCCTAATCGACAAGTCATAACCAATATAAAGATAATATAATGAAATTTGATAGCGAAGAATTACGTATAAAACCAAATACTCAAGCAAACGTAAGCAATAGAGCAACAGATGCTACATTTGGAATCACTGAGGCACAGGCTTTAAAAGCGACCAAAAAAAATTACAAAGCCATATTGGCACTGCAGGATACGCTTTATGCAGGCGCAGACCAGTCTTTATTGATTGTATTACAAGCTATGGATGCTGCCGGTAAAGACTCGACCATACGCAAACTAACATCACATATGAATGTTCAAGGCTGCCATGTAGCTAAGTTTGGTAAACCTTCAGATGAAGAATTGGCACATGATTTTTTATGGCGCATACATAAAAAAGTACCTGCCAAAGGCCACATCACCTTATTTAACCGCTCACATTATGAGGATGTTTTAATTGTAAAAGTACATAACTGGGCCTCTACAGATGTTATTCAACAACGTTATACAGACATTAATACCTTTGAAACCCTATTAGCTAGCAATAAAACGAAAGTGCTTAAGTTTATGCTGAATATTTCACCTGAATATCAACTCAGTCGTTTTAAACGTCGTTTAGATAAGCCAGAAAAAAATTGGAAGTTTAACCCAGGTGATTTAAATGAACGCAAGTTATGGTCAAACTATATGCAAGCCTTTAATAGTGCGATGCAGCACTGCTCTACCGAAGCAGCCCCTTGGTATGTTATTCCATCTGAAAACCGCTGGTTTAGAGACTTTGCTGTCAGCAGCATCGTACGCGAAACACTAGAAAAAATGGACCCTAAATACCCTGAGCCAGACTTTGATACCAACTTGTATCAGTCTGACACAATCAGCTAGAACGGCTCTACGCCTACCTTAATCCCATAGAGCCTGCCTATATAAGCAGGCTCTTTGCTTTTACAGCTTTAGCTTTCTCGACAAGCCAACCGAATAATACCTAGCATACCAATATGAAATTTGTTGCATATAAAGACAAATTAATTTAATATGCAACTTAATGCATATAAATGAGTGACTATGAGAATAACGGATAAACTGAAAAAAACGTCAAGCAAGCGCGGCATTATTTTTTTACTAGTTAGCTGCCACATTCTTACTTGCTTATACACATCAAACCTTCACGCAAAACAAGACTACTGGCCAACTAAAACATGGCGCTATTCTTCTCCAGAGGCGCAAGGGGTAGACTCCGACAAATTAAGTGTGATGCTTACTGAAATTAGACACAGAAATTACGGCATTAAAAATGTCACTGTTATTCGTAACGCTTATGTTATTGCTGACGCTAACTACTACCCCTATCAAGACTATCTAAGCCACCCAATTTACAGCAATAAAAACAGTATCGTATCGGGCTTAACGGGTATTGCCATAGAAAAAGGCTATTTGCAAAACACAAGTCAAAA
>JAHDBX010000113.1 GCA_020630145.1 Gammaproteobacteria bacterium
AAAACGGTCTTCATATTTATCCAGTAGTTCAACTGCTTCTGCTAAGTTATTGGCTAAATGAACCGGGTCATCTATAGACGCAGATATCTTGTTAAACATCATTGTGCTTGATATCTTATTATCTTCAACTATTAAAATACGGTTCATTTTTACGTGTTGTCTAAGTTTGTGACCTTAATATAACCATAGCACAAGCAGCGCCGGATTGCTTTTTCGATAAACCGTTTTAATCGTCAGATAAAGCGGCTAATTGGTCAGCTTGATACTCCTGAATAAGAGGGTCTATGACCGAATCAAGGTTGCCTTGAATAAAATCATCAAGCTTATAAAGCGTTAAATTAATGCGGTGGTCAGTAATACGACCTTGCGGGAAGTTATAGGTTCTTATTCGTTCAGAACGATCGCCACTGCCTACCAAGTTGCGTCGAGTTTGAGCTTGTTCCTTATGAATTTTTTCTTGTTCAGCATTAAGTAAGCGTGACTGTAATAGTGAAATTGCACGCGCTTTATTTTTATGTTGTGAACGCTCGTCTTGGCACTCTACAACAACACCTGTAGGAATATGGGTTAAACGAACAGCAGAGTCAGTTTTATTAACGTGTTGACCACCTGCACCTGAAGCGCGGTAGGTGTCAATACGAACATCGTTCATATTGATGTTAACTTCTTCAACGTTAGCTACTTCAGGTAGTATAGCGACCGTTGCCGCTGAAGTGTGTACGCGGCCTTGTGTTTCAGTGTCAGGAACACGTTGTACACGGTGTGCGCCTGACTCAAATTTTAAGCGTGAATAGGCACCTTGGCCAATAACACGGGCAACAATTTCTTTAAAGCCGCCATGGTCGCCTTCACTTTGATTCATTATTTCAACTTGCCAACGTTGGTTTTCAGCATAGCGTGTATACATGCGAAATAAATCGCCCGCAAAAATGGCAGCTTCATCACCACCTGTACCCGCGCGAACTTCCAAAAATATATTGCTGCTGTCATTAGGGTCAGTAGGCAATAAAAGTACTTGTAGCTCATCTTGTAAAGTACTTATACGATCTTTGTTATCGGCTAACTCTTCTTCAGCTAACGCGCGCATATCAGGGTCTGCTAACATTTCCTCAGCCGCTTGCATGTCGTCTATGCTTTGCTGATAGGCTTTATAGGTTTTATCTACGGCTTCAAGCTGTGAATATTCCTGAGATAACGAACGAAACTTATTTTGGTCACCGATGACATCAGGGTCAGAAAGCAGCGCGCCAATTTCTTCATAGCGCGCACTCAAATGCTCGAGTTTATCAAGTATGCTTTGTTTCATGTTTTATTTTTCTTTAGTAGAAGGGTTATGGCTTTGCCGTAAAATATCCTCTGCAAACAGAAGACTTTTTAATTTGTTATTTTCTGCAAGGTGACGCATCAGCAAGGTTGGCATATGCAAAAGCTTGTTCTTTTGTTGTTCTGTGATTATTTGTAAAACGTCTTCAATGTTTTTGCCTTGGGCAAGCAGGTTTTCAGCTTTGGCTAAAAATTCATCTTGTTGTTCTTGCGCCCACTCACGATATTGGCGTATTGCATTGATAGCAGTTTGCCCTTGTTGCCACTGCATAAACTCATTTACTTTCTGTTCAATGATCAGTTCTGCTTGATCTGCGGCTTCTTGGCGTGATTGTAAATTAAGGTTGATAAATTCTTGTAAGTCATCAATGTTGTATAGGTAGGCGTCGCCCAGTTGATTAACTTCTGGCTCAATGTCACGAGGCACAGCAAGGTCCAAGAAAAAGATAGGTTTATGTTTACGCGCCTTTAAGGCGCTTTCAACCATGCCTTTGCCAATTAAGGGTAGTTGGCTAGCTGTCGAGCTAATAACAATATCACTATAAACCAATTGTTCATGCAAGGTATGCAAGGGAATGCTATAGGCTGTGGTGGCATCGTTGCTAAAGCGCTCTGCGAGTGCTAATGACTTAGCTGTGTTGCGATTAGCAATAACAATTTCTTTAATGTTATTACCAACTAAGTGTTGCGCGCAAAGCTCTATGGTTTCGCCTGCGCCAACAAGTAAGGCTTTCTTGTTTTTAAAGTCGCTAAATAATTCATTGGCTAATTTAACGCCTGCCGAGGCAACAGAAACAGGGTTGGCGCCAATGTCTGTCTCTGTGCGAATATGCTTGGCAACAGAAAAGGCAAATTGAAATAACTTATGTAAATTTGAACCCGCAGCACCAGCCGTTTCAGCTGTTTGGTAGGCTGTTTTCAATTGCCCTAATATTTGCGGTTCGCCAATAACCATAGAATCAAGGCCGCAAGCTACACGTAATAAATGACGTATGCTGCTTTGATCAATGTGCTGATAAATATATTGTAAATGGTCTTCTGCTTGCAGTTCGTATTGCTGTAAAAACCATTCAACAGCGGGTTGTTGATTGCCTTCTATATCGCAATATACCTCAGTGCGATTACAGGTTGAAACCAATGTTGCTTCATTGACAGCGGGCAAAGAAACTAAGGTTTGTAACTGTTGTTCGATATGCTCTGGCACAATAGCAACACGTTCGCGTAGCGAAACAGGTGCTGTTTTATGATTTAAACCAAATGCCACTAAGGCCATGAAATTACCTAAAGATTGAACACAAGCGTGAAAAGTTGATTTTACACGTAATTCACGCTGAAAGCAGCTTGGCTATGCATATGATGTGCCCAATTTGCATTTTGAGCCTTAATTACCGTGTGAATTTTGTGAAAGAGCGCATGTAATTACTTGCTCTTCATGATATTAAAGCCGCGTTTTATGCTATCTTTAAGGCTATGATTCTGCTGTATTACCGATTTCTAAAAATATCTTGCCTAGTTACTGTTGTGACACTGGGTGCGGCAGCATGTGCGCCTCAACAAGCGCTGCAGCGTGATGGTGCCAGTGTGAGTGACAATTTACCTAAGAAGGTTATGGCGGATGCTGATGCGGAAAATACCGCAAGCGGCAGCTACTGGCTAGAACAGCCGACAGTAATACCTTGGAGTGAGCAATCGCGTACTACGCAAGGCCAGCAATTGTTTGATTGGATGGTAGGTGAGCTCACTGCATACGAAGGTGACTTAGCAGTAGGCTTGGGCCAATTAAGCAAGTTAGCAATAGAACTGAATCAAGTCGCGGCATATCAGCGTGTTGCCAATATTGCTTTTTTTGCTAAAGATAACCGTGTGATGTATGACATGGTGAGCCGTTGGTTGGCAATTGAGCCAAACAGTGAAGCTGCTCACCGAATGGCACTCAGTCTCGAAGTTGAGCGTGCACAGTTATCGATACCCAATGCCAGACAAAGTGCCTATGCACATATTCAATGGCTTCTAGAAAATAGTGAGGCGCCACTGTCGCAACGCTTTTTAGATATAACCGCTTCTTTAGGGCAACATAAAAATGATGCTTTTTCACTGGGCTTAATGGAGCAAGTACTTGATGCTTACCCTGGTAATGCAGATGCTTATGCAGCATATGCTAATTTAGCCGTTATTTATAATAAAAAAGATAGAGCTTTAGCGGCTTTGCAGCAAGCGCTAGAGCTCAACCCTAAGCAAACAAACGCCATTATTTTACAGAGTCAGTTAATATATCGACAAGGTGATACAGCTACCGCCATCAAACAACTAGGCCGTGCTGTTAAACAAGACAAGCAAAGTCGCGTGCTGCGCAGTAGTTATGCGCGAATGTTAATGAATAGCAAAGAATATAAAAAAGCACGTTATCAGTATGAGTATTTATTGGAAGATACACCAAGCGATACTTCTTTGTTGTTAACCTTGGGTTTATTAGCACTCGATAATGAAGACTTCGCTCGTGCTGAAGAATACTTTGATCGTTTACAAACAGCATCGCCGCAGCAAGACGAAGCTAATTTTTATTTGGGCCGAACCGCTGAAGCGCAAGAAAAATATGCAGATGCCGTGTTTTATTACTTATCAGTATATGGTGGTAATTACTATACCGAAAGCCGTTTTCGGGCCGTTTGGAGTTATGCAGATTTAGAGCAATATGAGTTAGCAAAAAAGATACTTGTTAACCTGCGTGAACAAAAAGATCCAGCAATAAACTTACGAAGCTATTTAAGTGAGGGCTTATTGTTGCGTCGTCAAAAACGCTACGACGATGCCTTTGAAATTTATACACGTGCTTTGCAAAATAACCCGCAGAACGATGATCTGTTGTATGCGCGAGCGATTGTGGCAGAGAAAATAGATAAAATAGATATTGTTGAACGCGACCTTCGCGATATTTTAAAACGCCAGCCAGATAATGCGGATGTGTTAAATACCTTAGGTTATACCTTGGCAAACGTGACTCAGCGTTATGATGATGCATATGTATTAATAAAACGCGCGCTGCAAATACAACCTGAAAGCGGTGCAATAATTGATAGCTATGGCTGGGTGCTTTATCGCAAAGGCCAATATAAAGAGGCCTTAATATATTTGCGTAAGGCCTATGAAAAAGAATCCGATCCTGAAATAGCCGCGCACCTAGGTGAAGTGTTGTGGGTAACCGGTGATAAAGAAGCAGCAGAACAAATCTGGAATAACGCTTTAAAAGATGTGCCTGATAATGAAACTGTACTCAATACCATTAATCGACTAAAAACGCCTTAATTCAAAACTATGATGCTTAACCCCTTACGTACATGCACGGTACGCTATATAGGCTTGCTTGTATTTGTTCTGTTTTTGCAGGCATGTACAAGCCAAGCAGTTAAACCGCCTGCACCGCAGACGCCACAAATTGCTTATGCGCAGCGTCAGTTGCAGGTAGGACAAATAGAACACTGGCAGCTACAGGCGCGTATAGCGATTAAAACGAGTAGTGACTCAAATACAGGTAGCTTGCGTTGGCAACAGGGGGTTAATAATGCTGTGGCCTTAGATTTAAAAGGGCCTTTTGGTGTGAATGTGGCCAAAATTAAAGGGGAGTCAGGCGAATACATATTGCAAGACAGAAAAGGGCGCAGTTGGCAGGCCAGCAATATAGACCAACTGATTTATGAGCGAACAGGCTGGGCCTTGCCAATAGAGCAGCTTCGTTATTGGGTGTTAGCCGATATGCAAAACAGTCGCGATGCTAGCTACCGTAGCAATGCTGACGGTACATTGCAGTCCTTATCATTTGAGCAATGGCAAATACAGTATGAAACGTATACGAATATAAATGGCATATTGCTACCTGCTAAAATTCGTATTACTCACCGAGATATTAATATCAAGCTCTCTATCCGTAAATGGAGTGTGGGAAAAGACGGCTAATGATAAACATAGATCAAGCTTTTATATCACCCGCAAAATTAAATTTATTTTTGCATATCACCGGGCGTCGCGACGATGGTTACCATGAGTTGCAAACCGTATTTCAGTTTATTGATTTGGCTGATTACCTACGGTTTTCTCTCAGGCAAGATACAGAAATTAAGCGATTAACTGACTTGGGCTTCTCAGCAGAACAAGACCTAATGGTAAAAGCCGCAAAGCTATTGCAGCGTGAGGCTAATATATCCGCCGGGGTTGATATCAGTATTGAGAAAAACATTCCTATGGGTGGCGGCCTTGGCGGCGGCAGTTCTAATGCGGCAACATGCCTGCTGGTATTGAATGAATTGTGGCAATGTGGCTTATCCAAGCCTGAATTGGCTGATTTAGGTCTGTCTTTGGGGGCCGATGTGCCAGTGTTTATTTATGGGCATGCCGCATGGGCAGAAGGTGTTGGAGAGAAAATTCAGCCCGTAAACCCACCAGAAAACTGGTTTTTAGTGCTCTCACCACAAATTCACGTGTCAACAGTGAAAGTTTTTACACATTCGGCATTGACACGAAACTCTCATACCATCAAAATACGCCCCCTCGACGAAGAGGCAGCTTGGCAACATTGCAGAAATGATTGCGAAGCAGTTGTTCGGCAAGAATATGCACACATTGACAAGGCACTACAAGAATTGTCAAAATACGCGCCAGCAAAGCTAACGGGCACAGGCGCATGCATTTTTGCTGCTTTTGCAGATGAAGCTTCGGCAGTAGCTGCACAAAATAAGCTAGATACGTATAAAGACGTAAGCAGCTTTGTCGTTAAAGGTGTTAATCAGTCGCCATTACATGAGCAGATGGACATCGCATAGAGTTTATTGGGGTATCGCCAAGTGGTAAGGCAACGGGTTTTGATCTCGTCATGCGCAGGTTCGAATCCTGCTACCCCA
>JAHDBX010000114.1 GCA_020630145.1 Gammaproteobacteria bacterium
TGATCATTCGGCAATACCTGTAAAAGTCGTGTGTGATGATGTGGCGGATATCAATATGCAAAACGCATCGGTAGTGGTAATGAACTATACCTTGCAATTTATTCCCTTGGAAACGCGTTTGAATTTGCTGAATAAAATTCAGACGGGTTTGCATGCAGGCGGTGCATTTTTATTATCTGAAAAAATAGTGGTAGATGATAAAGAAGAAAACCAAGGTTTAATCGATTTGCATCACGAGTTTAAACGCTTAAATGGCTATAATGATTTGGAAATCGCACAAAAGCGTAGCGCAATAGAAAATGTGTTGGTGCCTGAAACACAAGAAAAGCATATAGAGCGTTTGTATCAAGCAGGTTTTAAATCTGTTCAGCAGATATCACAAGCACTAAACTTTGTTACCTTCTTGGCCATAAAATAATTCATCATTATGTTGATTAGAGAAGCAGTGCAACAAGACATTGAGCAAGTCAGAGCCTTGGTGGCATCTTTGCAGCACTTTTATTTGCGCGATAGAAATAGCAAGTTACCTGCGTGGTTTGAAAGTACATTAAGCATAGAGGCTTATGAAGAACGCTTTACTGGTGCTGCATATAAAAACTTTGTATATGAACATGATCAGCGTGTTGTAGCTTATATATCAATAAAAGACGCTCAGCATTTATATCACCTTTTTGTCAGTGAAAAATATCAGGGACAAGGCCTGTCCAGAAAGTTGTGGGAGCATGTAAAAGAACAATGCCCGCAAAAAAAATATACCTTGAGATCATCTATTTATGCTGTGCCCGTTTATAAACAGTTTGGTTTTATAGAATCAGGCTCTGTCGATGAAAAAGATGGCATACGTTTTCAAGCTATGCACCTAAGCAAAGAGAGTTAACGCTACTGTATGTTTGACTATACGAGCCTATATCAGTCTTTGCAAAAACAAGGTTTAGGAGACTTTGCTGATAGCATAAAGGAAAAAGTAGATGATTATTTTGCCCACTTAAAACATGGCGATGTGCCTAAGTGGCAAGCCGCCTTTAGTGCTTTGCCATCTGTGCAGGCTAGTACTTATAATTTACAAAGCGAAGCCGTTAGCGCAGGCAGTGCGACCGATATTAATGATGCAGATACGCAACAGTTAGTTGAGAGCCTAAAAGCGATTATGCCTTGGCGTAAAGGTCCATTCAATGTATTGGGTGTGCAAGTAGATAGCGAGTGGCAGTGTCAGCTTAAGTGGCAACGTCTTGCTGAGCATATTGACTTGCAAGATAAGCGTGTACTCGATGTGGGCTGTGGTAATGGCTACTATATGTATCGCATGCTGGGGGCAGGTGCTAAACAGGTTGTCGGTGTTGACCCGATGCTACGTTTTGTTTTTCAGTTTGAAGCAATAAAAAAATATCTCCTACCTTTTGTAACGGCAGAGTCGGCTAATATCTTGCCCCTAACGATGCAAGACTTGCCGAATGCAGCAAGCAAAATACGTATAGACTTTGATACGGTATTTTCAATGGGTGTTTTATACCACCGTCGTGACCCTGTTGAGCATTTGCAACACTTGCATTACTGCCTTGCTGATAAAGGGGAATTGCTGTTGGAAACATTAGTTATTGATGCAGGCAGTGAATGGGGCGAGTTATTGGAGCCCGCTAAAGATATTTCGCGTAACAAACGCTATGCCATGATGGGCAATGTCTGGAACGTGCCTACAGTGGCTTTGCTTGAGCAATGGGTTAAACAGGCTGGTTTTAGTCAAATTAAAGTCTGTGATATTAGTACGACTAACTTTGAAGAGCAGCGTGGTACCGAATGGATGGTGTTTCATTCTTTGCAAGAATTTCTTAACCCTGATAACCCGCAAGAAACCGTAGAAGGTTATCCTGCACCGAAAAGAGTCATACTGCGTTGTCAGTAAAAAAGTAGTTACATACGTCATCATTTATGTCGTACAACCCGTAGTCAATTTAAATTATAATAGGGTATTTACTAAACGTATTACCCAAGGCTTAGAGTCCCATGAAAAAGAAAACAGTTGCCCTATTTATATTAGATGGTTTTGGTTATTCCGAAACATCCGAGTCCAACGCTATTGAAGCGGCTAACTCACCCACGTGGGATCACCTTTGGAAAGACTATCCGCATAGCTTAATAGAAACCTCGGGTTTAGCCGTAGGTTTACCAGACGGGCAAATGGGTAATTCAGAAGTAGGCCACATGAATCTAGGTGCAGGCCGAGTGGTATATCAAAACTTCACTAAAATTGATAAAGCGATTGATGATGGTGATTTCTTTGAGAATGCCGTATTAACATCGGCAGTTGATAAGGCTGTTAGTGCTGATAAGGCCGTACATGTATTGGGTCTATTGTCGCCAGGCGGTGTACACAGCCATGAAGACCAAATTGCAGCCATGATCGAGCTGGCAGCTAAGCGCGGTGCGAAGAAAGTCTATTTGCATGCATTCCTCGATGGGCGCGATACGCCACCACGTAGTGCTAAAGCCTCGATAGAAAAACTCGATGTAACATTTGCTGGCTTAGCCTCAAGCTTGGAAGAGGGGCATATAGCCTCAATGATTGGGCGTTACTATGCTATGGACCGTGATAACCGCTGGGATCGCGTACAACAAGCTTATGACCTACTGACACAAGGTAAGGCGGAAAATACCTCTGCAACGGCCATGGCCGGTTTAGAGATGGCTTATGAGCAAGATAAGAACGATGAATTTTGTCCGGCAACATCTGTGCAGCCTAATGGCTCAGCGGTAACCATTAACGATGGTGATGCGCTTGTATTTATGAACTTCCGCCCTGATCGCGCCCGTGAGCTCACGCGTGCATTTACGGATAGTCATATTGAGGGCTTAGATCAAAGTGTAAAACCTGCCTTAAGTGAATTCGCCATGTTGACAGAGTTTTCTGCAGATATAAAAGCCAGTTGTGCATACCCGCCAGAAACACTCGTTAATACCTTGGGTGAATATCTGGCAAAGAATGATAAAACACAATTACGCATAGCCGAAACAGAGAAATATGCTCACGTCACTTTCTTCTTTAGTGGCGGAAGGGAAGATGAGTATCAGGGGGAAACCAGAATTCTAATTCCATCTCCTGATGTAGCAACCTATGACTTACAGCCAGAAATGAATGCGCCAGAAGTGACGGACAAACTAGTTGCGGCAATTGAAAGCGGCGAGTATGACGCGATTATTTGTAACTATGCTAATGGCGATATGGTGGGTCATACCGGGAAAATGGACGCGGCAATAAAAGCGGTAGAAGCACTGGATGTTTGTTTGAAGCGTATTACGGACGCCATTCTTAAAGTAGATGGTCAATGCTTAATTACTGCTGACCACGGCAATGTAGAGTTAATGGTAGACCCTGAAACAGGTGGTGCAGTTACATCGCATACCAATGGCCCTGTACCATTGGTGTATGTGTCAAATAATAAAGCCGTTTCATTGCAAGCGGGCAAATTATCAGATATCGCACCGACCTTGCTTAATATGATGGATATGGATGTGCCAAAAGAAATGACCGGCGAAAATTTGCTTGCATAGCGTATTACGCGTTTTATTGCTCTTGCAATAAACCACATAATATATTGATCCGATTTTTGCGAATGCTCGACTTATTCAGCAATAAGTCTATTAAGTTCTAGAAACGGTGTAATAATCAAGTACTATTGTTATTACACCGTTGATATTATAAAAGTCGATACTGCTGATGAGTAAAAATGTGCAACGATCAATGCCACCTTTAGTGATCTATACCTTCTTTATATTTCTCTGTCTAATGCCCGCATTCGTTTTTTCTCAGGCTATATCGCCTAATAACGCAATTGATGCACTACCAAATTTTAGTCCAGATATAACAGAAACTGATCGCATATTGCCTCAGTTGCCAGAGTTGTCGGAGCGTTTCAAAAAAAACGATACATTGTTGGCAGGGCAGCGTTTTATACTAAAAGATATAGCCTTATCCGGTAATACCCTTTTTACAAAAGCGTATCTCCAGTCAACTTTTGTCAGCTATATCGGTACAGAAATAACACTTTCTGACTTGTATATTATTAGAGATAAAATAACAGCTACCTATGTAGCGCAAGGTTATATTAACTCAGGTGCAGTATTGCCATCGCAAACGGTGCAAAATGGTCTTGTATCTATTCAAGTTATAGAAGGTCAATTATCCGATATAAATGTAAAAACAGATGGTCGCTTTGCTACTGAGTATTTTGCTCAGCGTGTAAATTTAGCTGCTAAGCCTGTTGTTAATATTAATCGCTTGCAAGAGCGTTTATATTTATTTCAACAAGATCAGCGAATAAAAAAAATAAGCGCAGAATTTAAACCCGGTGCACGTCGTGGCGAAGCGATACTTGATGTGGATGTTACTGAAAACCCACCCAGCCAAACAAATCTATTCTGGAATAACTATCATGCGCCAGCCATAGGTGCACAAGGCCTACGTTTTGACTATCAACATAATAATGTAATGGCTAATGGTGAAAAATTTTTGCTAGGCATAGAAAAAACCGAAGGCTTAAATGCTATTGACCTTGATTATCAACTTCCCGTCAGTGCGCAAGATAACAAGCTAAATTTCTTTGCTAGCGCGAATACGAGTGATGTTGTCAGTGGCGACTTTGCTGCTTTAGATATAGAGAGCCGTGTAGAGAATATTGGTTTGCGTTACCAACATCCTATACAAAATAAACATAATAAGAGCCTTGATATGTTTGTTTCTATTGAGCACCGAAAAAGTGAGTCTTTGCTGTTAGGCGAAGGTTTCTCATTTTCAGCAGGCCCAGAAAATGGTTTATCAAAGTTAAGTGTGCTACGCACAGGGCTTGACTGGCAGCGTCGTTCGCCACAACGTGTGTTCGCAGCCTATGCCAGTATAAATATAGGTCTTGATGCTTTTGATGCAACTATTCATGCTGATGAGGCCGATGGTGAATTTATCAGTTTGCTCCTACAAAGCCAGTGGGCACAGCGTGTAGCCTTATGGAACTCTGTTGTTATTAGTAAGGTAAATGGTCAATGGGCAAACGAGGCATTGCTAGGCTTAGAGCAGTTCGCAGTAGGCGGGCATAGCAGTGTGCGAGGTTATCGAGAAAATAGTATTGTGCGTGATCAAGGCATAGTTGCTTCAGTAGAATGGCAAATACCTTATTATAAAAGTAAGACGGGTCTTAGCCATCAAACGGCAGTTTTTTATGACGTGGGCAGTGCAAAAAATATCGGTCGTGAAACTATCGGTGTGAAAACCTTAAGTAGTATCGGTATAGGTTTTCTCGGCAAGTTGCATAAACAAATTAATTATCAACTTTATATTGCTGAAGCCTTAAAAAATATTGAAGTGCTTGGCGAGACAGACTTGCAAGACGATGGTATTCATCTACAAATGAATTATCAGTTTTAATGTAGCAATAAAAAAACCGTTATAAAACGGCTTTTTTATTTTCTATAGGAATTGTATAGCTTTACAATTTTTTTATCCGTCTACATACAAATACAAATAAACCTATTATTAATAATAGTAATGGGCTAGCTTCAGGTACCGTTACAACGGTAGGACCGGTAAAGCTATATAGTGAAGCATGTGACAGTGTTTGCTCAGTACCACGACCGTTAACAGATGAGCCAAGCGTGCTAAAGTCAATGCTGCTAATGCCGCTAAGACCACCATCAAAAAGGTATAAGCTAAACTGATTACTCGCTTTTAAAGCTAAAGCAAAATAGTTAGTGATAGGGTTGTCGAAAGTGATTGTGCCTATAGACGCACTGGGTACAGAATCGAAGAATGCTGTATTTTGCCCTGTGTCAGCTTTGTCAGTAAAGCTCCAAGTGCCGATGCTGCCAATAGTGGGTGTAAAATCCAAGCCTAATTGCGCTAGAACATCTGTCTGTTGGTTTGCGTCATTGCCTTGCCAAGCACCTGAGCAGTCAATGGCTCCCATCGTTGCAGTTACACCGCCATTGTCGCAGTCTAATCCTGCAGGAATTAGCGTCGCTTGACTAGGCGCAGCAAAAAACAGAAAACTAAGTATAACGGTCGATAAAAGTTTCATTTATTTTATCCTTATAGGAAGTATTTATTAAAGTAGATAAAGCAAAAAATATGCCATGTGTAAACCATATTAAATCAATAACTTAGGGCATATTTAAGCGTAATATTGTAAAAAATACAGACATTTACTCTGCCTGTGTAAAATACTTTT
>JAHDBX010000115.1:0-4376 GCA_020630145.1 Gammaproteobacteria bacterium
CTTCTTTAACTGAAGATGCTTCACATGTTAAACGCTTTTTATTGTTTACATGTTTACGCAAAGGCGCAGGTATTATTATTTCTACAGACATATCAAAAACTCCCGTTACTATTCTGTCACTTCACAAATACTAGACACAATGAGGCCTAAGCACATATGTACTTAAAATTTATATTAAAAAATTATTTCCTTTAATAGAAAACAGTCGCACACAATACGTAGTGCAACACAAGGTTTACAAGCCTATTATTATTTTATTGGTAGTAAATTCAAAAACGCATCTCCATTTGCTCATAGCGAACAAATATATTATCTATTTTTTAAATACCAAAAGTATGAAATTTATATTACATATAAATTTGGTATTCCTCGGTCAATATTTTTTATGAAGAGCAAAAATGTAGGTGCTTGAAAAAGCATAAGCTATATCTATGTCTTCCTTTTTTATTCTAACCCCTAAAAATTTATAAAATTAATTAGGTTCCTTAAACTTTGCCTTGCCTTGGCCTTGTTACTGTTAGCGAAAGAAAATATACAGTTGAGTCAAAATAAAAACAATACGTATAACTACGTAATTATTAAAAACTATGTGAGGAAGTTCACATGACAAGTCTTAATAAGTATAAATTTAACGGAAATTCAATTTGTGCAACTAAAAAAATTTATTAGAAATAGGAAATGTAAACTATTAAAAATTTACTGTGCTTCGTAATTAGAAAGCACTTATCATCAAACATTAAAAAAACATCTAATATAAAATGTTCAATTTTGTTTCAGTAACATATTAAAAAACACACCATATGCCATAGTGTTAAAATAGCTATATAGAACCTTTATTCTTATAGAGCACCAATATTGTGCACTCTTTAAAATTTATTTTACCCTGACAACACATATGACAGAACATATCTCTATTAAAGTAGCCAACAGCTTAAAAAATATTGAAGCTGAACACTGGAATACACTCAATATAGAAAGGCAACCATTTTTAAGTTATGCATTTTTATCTGGTCTAGAAGAATATAACTGCATAGGAGAACATGTTGGCTGGCACCCCCACCATTTCCTTGCTTTTAATCAAAGTGATGAATTAATTGCAGCTATGCCATGCTATAAGAAGGACAATTCATTTGGAGAATTTGTATTTGACTGGCAATGGGCATCAGCATATGAACAAGCTGGCCTTGAATACTACCCTAAACTGGTATGCTCTGTACCATTTTCACCCATTACTGGTATGCGCATGCTAAGCAAACATATAAATGACTCTAACTTATATGCTGCTTTTCATTCGGCGTTATTAGATACCATTGAAAAACAATCGTATTCAAGCGCGCATATTTTATTTTTACCTAAAACACAAAAAGATGTGTTTGAACAACACAACATGCTGAGCAGGCTTGGCTATCAGTATCACTGGCATAACCAATCTTATACAGACTTTGACAATTTCTTGGCTGGCTTTTCGTCAAAAAAGAGACGTAACGTAAAGCGTGAGCGACGCCTAGCCTCAAGTATTGAGAATATTTCTATAGAACAACATTATGGTGACACATTAGATGACGAGGAATGGCAAACGATTTATCAATGTTATCAAAATACCTTTCATGATAAAGGCAACTATCCAAGTTTAACCTTTGCTTTCTTTAAGCACCTTGCAAAAACGATTGATAAACAAGTTGTTGTATTTATCGCAAGGCAAGAGGGTAATATTGTTGCTGCATCTATTTGTTTTAGAAGTGATGACACACTATATGGTCGTTATTGGGGCTGCTTACAAAATTTTGACTGCCTACACTTTGAGTTATGCTTTTATCGTGGCATTGAATACTGTATAGAGCATAAACTACAATGCTTTGAACCTGGTGCACAAGGCGAACACAAGATTACTCGTGGTTTTTTACCTCAAGAAACATGGTCATCGCACCATATTGCACACCCTGGCTTTAAAAAAGGCGTTGAAAACTTCCTGCAACGTGAAAAAGAATACATGCAAAAAGACGTACTTGACCACCTAAACAAACTATCCCCTTACAAATAGGGCTTTATAGCCCAATTTATATTCAACACTCAAAAAATGACTAAACGTCATTTTTTAACTAAATGTTGATTTTTAATACGATTCGTATAATATAGCGCCTAAATCAGCTCTAAAATACAGATATGACCGAAAAACTGACTAGAAAACAGCGTGAATTGCTAATGCGGCGCGAATACATACTTGAAGTAGCACAAAGCATCATAATTGAAGATGGCTATATTGGTTTTACAATGGATAAAATTGCTGAGGCAACCGAATATGCTAAAGGCACTATTTACCAAATGTTTGCCAATAAAGAAGAAATTATTATGGCCTTGGCTATTATGCATGGTCAACGCTGTTATCAACTTTTCGAACGTGCTGCAGAGTACGATGGCAATAGCAGAGAAAAAATAACTGCCATAAGCCTTGCTCAGCAATTAGCCACATTAATGCACCCTAAAGATTTCTCCTTAATGTTACTGATTAAAAATGACTCTATAAAAGATAAAGTTAAAGAAAGCATGCAACAAGACATGTTTAATATGGAGTCAAAAATTATTACATTAATATCTGGCATCGTTCAGGCCGCCATTGATGCTGGTGATATCACTGTCGATATTAGTGCTGAAAACTTAGTATTTTGCTTATGGTCTATGTGTTTTGGCGGCTCAGCCCTAATATGCTCAGATATTGAACTGGACAAACACGGTATCAGCAAATCTTATATGTTAATTAGCGAAGGTAACAATCGTTTACTGGATGGTTTTGGCTGGAAGCCTCTTCATACTACTGAAAACTATCAAGTAACCATGACCAAGCTAGCTACCAATATCTTTCCAGCTGAATGTAAACAGACTGGTTTTACTACATTATTTTCATCCTTATAACTTACCTAAAGAGAGAGAGCTATGTCAGCTAGCTTAAGTAAATTTGTTATTAAATATAAGTGGGCAGTACTTATTGCCTCAATACTTTTAGCACTAGGTCTGGGACGCGGTGGCGAGCGTTTGGCTTTTACCAATGATTATCGCGTATTCTTTGGAGATGACAACCCACAGTTGTTAGCCTTTGAAAATTTACAAGATACCTACAATAAATCTGACAACGTCCTTATCGCCTTTGCACCTAAAGACGGTAAAGTATTTACACCAGACATTTTAGAGGCTATTCAATATACAACCGAACAAGCATGGCAAATACCCTACTCTTTACGAGTCGATTCAATTAGTAATTTTCAAAACACTTATGCAGAAGGAGACGACTTAATTGTAGAAGACCTTTATGAGGATGTTAACGACCTTACTCCTAGCGATATAAGTAAGATACAAAAGCTCTCAACCGATGAACCACAACTCGTCCATAAAGTTATATCACCATCGGGTCATGTAGCAGGTATTAATATTACTATTGAATTACCCGGCATAAATGAGCAAACCGAGAGTCCAGAAGTGGCTAATGCAGCAAGAAATTTAGTTGCTGACGTCAATCAGCGTTACCCACAAATAGATACTTATATAACAGGTATGGTTATGATGAACAATGCCTTTCCAGAGGCAACCATTACTGACTTCCAAACATTAATACCACTCGCCTTTTTAGTTATTATTATTGGTTTAGTGCTCAGTTTTAGAAGTGTAGTGCCCGTCATTATTACATTACTTGTTATTATATTTTCCATTATGTCTGCAATGGGTTCAGCTGGCTGGATGGGTATAAAATTAACACCTCCGTCTGCATCTGCGCCAACTATGATACTCACTTTGGCTGTTGCTGACTGTGTACATATATTAATTGCCTTTCTGCACGCTATGCGCAGTGGCATGACAAAAAATGAAGCAATCGCCGAAAGCTTACGCTTAAATATACAACCTGTTTTTCTTACCAGCTTGACTACAGCTATTGGCTTTTTAAGCCTGAACTTTAGTGACTCCCCCCCTTTCCATGACCTAGGTAATATTGCAGCCATTGGCATGCTATTTGCGTTCTTGTATAGCATATTTTTATTACCCGCTTTACTTGCTATCTTACCTGTAAAAGTAAAGCAATATACTGTTGGCCATAAAGGCCTTATGGAGCGCTTCGCCGAATGGGTTATTCGTTATCGCAATAAAATATTCTTCGGCATGGTTGCTATCTCAATTGTTTTATCAAGCATGATATTAAAAAACGAATTAGATGATGTGTTTATTAACTACTTTGACAAATCTGTACAATTTAGAACAGACTCAGATTTTATTTCTGACAACTTAAGTGGCCTATACACTATTGATTACTCAATAGAAAACAGTGATGACAAATCTATTAGTACTCCGCAATTTTTAAATAATGTTGATAAATTTGTTAACTGGTTACG
>JAHDBX010000115.1:4386-6201 GCA_020630145.1 Gammaproteobacteria bacterium
ACAGCCTGAAGTGATTCACGTTAATACGATCACCGATACCATTAAACGTTTAAATAAAAACATGAACTACAATCAGGAAGAAAATTATGCTATTCCTGAATCACGTGAACTGTCTGCACAATACTTGCTACTCTACGAAATGTCTTTACGTTTTGGTTTAGATTTAAACAACCAACTCAACATTGACCGTTCAGCTACACGTTTAAGCGTAACCCTTAAAAGTATTTCATCGAATCAAATGATTGAATTCTCCAACCGTTCACGTGACTGGTTATTAGAAAACACACCTAACTTAGTTACAGAAGGTGCCAGCCCATCATTAATGTTTGCTCATATTGGCAAACGAAATATTATCAATATGTTGCAAGGCACAACACTGGCATTAATACTGATTTCATTTATATTAATCATATCGTTAAAATCTGTGAAATACGGCTTGCTCAGTCTTATTCCGAACTTATTGCCAGCAGCAATTAGTTTTGGTTTATGGGGTTTATTTGTAGGGCAAGTAGGTCTAGCTTTATCCGTCGTTGCTGGCATGACATTAGGCATTGTTGTTGATGACACTATTCATTTCATGTCGAAGTATATGCGAGGCAGAAACGAGAAAAATTTAAAAGCAGAAGATGCGGTACGTTATGCATTTAACCATGTTGGCACGGCCCTATTGGTTACCACCATTGTTTTATGTGCTGGTTTTCTGATCTTATCTTTATCGTCATTCGAGCTTAATTCAGGCATGGGCTTATTAACTGCCATAACAATATGTATAGCACTTATTGTTGATTTCTTATTACTACCAACTTTATTAATGAAACTTGAGGGAGACAAAGCAAATGAAAGTGCAAAAACAGTCACTGCTTAACAGTATAAAATTACTTGGGTTGCTATCTGCATCATTAGTTAGCATAAATACATCGGCATTTTCACTTGAAGGCCTTAACCCAATGGAACAGGGCTTAGCTATAGCCAATGAAATTGATAAGCGTGAAAATGGTTTTGGTGACTTTACCGCATCAATGAATATGCAACTATTCAACCGTAATGGCGATATGGTATCACGCCGAATTAGTGTATCAACATTAGAAACTGATGGTGATGGCGATAAAAGCTTATCCGTATTTGAAGACCCAGCTGATGTAAAAGGCACTAAATCATTAACCTTCAGCCATGGTTTAAAACCTGATGACCAATGGCTATATTTACCTGCATTGAAACGTGTAAAGCGTATCTCTTCAAAAAACAAGTCAGGACCGTTTATGGGTAGTGAATTTGCATTTGAAGACATTGGCTCACAAGAGGTGAATAAATATACATACAAGCTACTTAAAGAAGAAAGTATAAATGGCGAAGATGCATATGTTGTAGAACGTACACCAGCATACAAACACTCCGGTTATACACGCCAAATCAGCTGGATAGACAAAAGTGAGTTTCGCGTTCAAAAAGTAGAATTTTATGATCGAAAAAATGCTTTATTAAAAACCTTAATTTACAAGGACTATAAGCAATACTTAGGAAAGTACTGGCGCGCTAGCTTAATGGAAATGAGTAATCAGCAAACTAAAAAAAGAACGAATTTAGTTTGGTCTAACTATAAATTTAAAACGGGTATTAAAGCACGCGACTTCAATAAGAATAGCTTAGCAAAATAATGAATATGAATATTTTAAGGATATTAACAATAACGCTTTTTCTACCTATAGCAGCAAATGCCGAAGGTTGGACAAATAGCTTATCAGGTGAGCTGCGTTATTTTATGGATCAGGCTGCTTTTTCTGAACAAGAAGAAAGCAGCCTTGCACTGGCTTATAA
>JAHDBX010000116.1 GCA_020630145.1 Gammaproteobacteria bacterium
CTAATAATTCAATTTCAAAAATCAACGCACTATAAGGTGGAATAGTCCCAGCTGCTTGGCCACCATAAGCTAAGTTATAAGGAATATATAACTTCCACTTACTGCCTACCGTCATAAGTTGTAGAGCTTCAGTCCAGCCAGCAATAACACCACCAACTGGGAACTCAGCAGGTTCGCCACGGCTGTATGAACTATCGAACTCAGTACCATCAATTAATGTGCCACGATAATGTGTTTTTACTGTTGATGCTGCCGTTGGCTTATCGCCATCGCCAGTGCTAATCACTTCATATTGCAAGCCAGATGCCGTTGTTTCTATACCGTCTTTTTTGGCGTTTTCAGCTAGAAAGGCTTCACCAGCAACTGATTTTTCTTTCGCTTCTTCAGCTTGTTGTTTTTCAATGCGTTCTTGTAATATACCGAATGCTTCGTTGATTTCGTCACCTGGAATAAGTAGGTTTTCATCATTAAATGCGTGACGTAAGCCGGTTAGTGTTGCGTCGAGTGAGGCACCTTCAAAAGCGCCTTTTAATTGTTCGCCCATCTGTAAGCCAACGCCATAAGAGGCTTTTGCTTCAACTGTGCTGAGGTCAAGATCTGACATAAAGTGTCCTATATGAATGAGTAAGTGTGCGCGCATTAAACACTAAATAAGGGCTGATTACTAGTTATGCATCAGCAATAGTTTGGCGTTGAAGTGTTATTTGTGGGGAAATAGGATTTTATCCTAAAGAAATAATCAAAGATAACGATATTATGGAGAGCAATAATTGTTTTCTATTAATGGAGTCAGGTGCTGCAAGCATAGCTTTGAAAAGGATGATGAAAAAGAATATTATCGTATCAACAGTCATGATAACGGTGCTGTCAGCATGTGGAGCGCCAGAGCCTGTGCCGGCAGAGGCTATTAAGTATTGTTTAGATACTGGTGGCATACCTAATTACCGAAGTAACCCGGTAATTGTGGAGTTTGTTTGTATGAAACCTAAGGCGCCTAAAAAGGCTAAAACAATGACAAAATAAAAAAAGCCCCAAAAAAGGGGCTTTTTCGCAGTTGGTGTATATCTAGCTTACTTAACTTTTGATGCCCATTTATCAGCAACCGTTTTGGCTGCATCACGACCACCTAGGCCAAATGCTAATGCAACGGCTACAGCTACAGAGCCAAGCGTAAAGCCAAATGCCATATTAACAATATTGTCGGCTAAACCCATTTGGCGTAAGCCCATTGCTAATACTAAGCCTAGTATGGCAAAGCGTGCGATATTTGCGATACTGGCATTGCCGCTTTTAGAGAGCTTTTCATAGGCAAGGTTGCCTAGGAAGTTGCCAATTACTAAGATAACCGCGCCAACTAATATGCCGCCGCCAAACTCAAGTACCTTACCAAAGATATTTGAGATAACCGCCATATTCAGTTTTTCTACCGCTGATATTGAAGCAGTCAACATCGAGAAGAACATGACCGCGCCACCAATAAATTTAGTGGGTGTAAAAGATTGAGTAAATACACCGTTTAAGCCAATTTTTGCTGGTAGGTCATTAACACCCATGCCATCTAATAAGCCTGTAAGCATGTAGACAACGAATTTCGCAACAAAGTAAGCCACTAATAAGATAATGCCCGCAGCAACAATATTAGGTACTGATGCCATAAGCTTATTTATCATGTCTGAAGCTGGTACAGAAATCGCTGGGATATTTAATACGCCCAGTGCAGCAACAACGATGGGTAATAAAATACCACCAAAGATAAAGGCGCTACCAAATTTAGACACTTTTATTTCATCGCTACCGGTACGTAGAGCAATTTGCTCATCGGCTTTGCCTAATGCAACACCAACGAGTTCTGAGACAATTTTCGCAATTACCCAACCAGCATAGCCAATAACACCTGCGCCGATAATGTTCGGTACAGCAGCTAAGAACTTATTCAGCATATCTTTAAGTGGCGCTAATACATCGGTTAAACCAAAGTGTTGTAATACAGCCATTAAAACAAAGATAGTTAATATAGCTTTAATAAGCGATGTGATGGGTTTAACTAGGTGAGAGCGTTGCAAGAAATCAACGCGACTAATAATTTTGCTTAATATGCCCGCCAAAAATTTTGCGATAAGTAGGCCGATGATTAAAATGGCAAGGCCAATCACTGCATGGCCTAAAGTGCTGGAAGCCGCTGGTCCGAGTGTGTTTGTTATAGTAGTAATGAGTTCATTCATTGTCTCTCTCCACGTTATAGTCGATATTGAAAGTGTAAATGAATGTTCCGTAGGCAATTGTTAACAATCGTTAAACTAGCGCTTTAATGCAACAATATTTAATGATTATCTTTGTTTTCGCTATAACGGTCGGTCAATACGTCAACTTTATCGCGTAATAAAATGGTAAAACGAAATAGCTCTTCCATTACGTCAACAATTCTGTCACGGTAGGCTGAGTCTTTCATGCTGCCATCATCATTGAATTCTTGCCACGCTTTTGCAACAGACGATTGATTCGGTATAGTGAACATACGCATCCAACGGCCTAACAAGCGTAAGCTGTTAACGGCATTAAATGATTGAGAGCCGCCACTGACTTGCATAACCGCTAAGGTACGTCCTTGGGTGGGTCTTACTGAGCCAAGCGATAAAGGTATCCAGTCAATTTGGTTTTTTATGACGGATGTTATATTGCCATGAATTTCGGGGCTACTCCAGACCATGCCTTCAGACCATATTGCTAATTCGTGTAACTCTTTTACTTTGGGGTGATCATAATTTTCACGGTCAAAGATAGGTAGCTCAGCAGGGTCAAAAACACGGGTTTCAGCACCAAATTGCTGTAAAATTTTTTCAGCTTCTAAAGCTGCCTTGCGGCTGTAAGATTCCGCACGTAGCGAGCCGTAAAGCAATAAAATGCGTGGTTTATGTGTTGATAGTGGTGTATCTAAGGCGTCAATAGAGCCTTTTAGGGAATGATTTGGAATGTAGTCGGTCATAATAATAGCTGTGTCAACAAAAGTACTCATTAAGCGTTAATAATTATACTATTAAATATCGCCAAAGCATGCAGCTAATATGACGAAAATAAAACAGAGATTTAGTATGGGTAAATATCAAACAATATGTATCGCGATGGTTTGTTTACTAAGTGCATGTGCAACAACGCCACGAGGTAAATTAAATGATACTGTGAAAGCGGCACCGCCTAATGACCTTCAGTTGGCAGAGATCAAAACCGATATTGAGCTTTATATGGGAGCGCAAGTACGCTGGGGCGGTAAGGTTTTACAATCAGAAAACCTGACAACAGATGAGGGTGTTAGCTTAATACGTTTGGAAGTGTTGCAGCGAGACTTGGATGAGAGAGCAAAACCTATTGATGCAGATAGTTCAGATGGTCGCTTTGTTGCGTATATTCCTCAAACTGTAAAACCAGGGAAAAAAATACGTTCATTAAAAGGGCACTTAATCACTGTTGTGGGTAAGGTAGGTAATACTGAAGTGATGCAAATTAGTGAAACAAACAGTGTCACCTTACCTGTTTTAGAATCACAAGATTATTATGTTTGGCATCAAAACCGGCGTCATCATGATAATGTACATTTCGATATAATATTTGGCTCTTCCTTGTTTTGGTCGCATCACTATCGTTATATTCACCATTCAACAGGGCACCATCTTCATGTTCACGGACCATACTGTAGGCACTAGTTGTTATTGACACTTTTACATTATAAAGTAAATATATGAATAATTCGGCAATAGTGTTTTAATACTGTTATTGCGTTTAATGGCAACAAATTATATTTATTTTTTTATAAGGTAAGCATGCTTACAGAACAACAAGTCATAGAGTTTAGCCAGAATGGTTATATCATTTTGCCAAAGCAACTCGATTCAACTTTATTAGGTGATTTACATAAGATCACTAAGCAGCATTTAGCTGAGCGTATAGAGCCATTTGAATTAGAAGCCGATGTACGTTACCCAGGTGCGCCTGCGTCAGCCGAGTCACAAGGTGGTAAAACAATAAGACGTTTGTTGCATGCTTATTCTAGACATTCGCTTTATCAAGATATTGCTTGTAATAAACGTGTTGTGAGTATGGTTAAGCAGTTACTACGTACACCCGCTTTGTTTCTTAATCCAAACCACCACAACTGCATGATGACAAAGCAGCCGACCTATAGCTCAAAAACAAATTGGCATAGAGATACTCGCTATTGGCATTTTAATAATAAATACCTGATTAACGCTTGGTATGCCATGGGTGATGAGAAAGAAGATAACGGTGGCATGTTAATTTTGCCTGGTTCACACCGTTGGGATATACAAGATCATCGTTTGGATGCAGAACAGTTTCTAATAGAAGACTTACCTGATAATAAAGCACGTTTATTGCTAGCGCAGCAAGTTGATTTGCAAGCTGGGGACTGTTTATTGTTTAGTGCGCATTGCTTTCATGCCGCTGGTGCTAATAAAACGCAGCAAGATAAGCATTCATTAGTTTACACTTACCATGGTGAGTCAACATGGGGCTTATCGAATACACGTTCTAGTTTACATAAAGCGATTCCAATTGCTTGATCGTAAACGGTGTGTAGTTTGAGATACTAAAAAGGCGGTCAACCGCCTTTTTAGTGTTTTAATAATTTTATCGCGGCTTTCTTGCAAATAAAAAGCAGATTAACGATACGATTAATAGTGCAAATGGGGAAGCTTCTGGAACAGCTGTTACAGAAAAAGAGCTTACATCCCAACGTATTTGATCATCCCTAAAGTTGCTTAAGCCCGCAACACCAAAGTCAAGCCAAGGCCAGTCTGGCCTATTGATATCGGCCAAAGTGATATTGGACCAGTCGCTTAGGTCGGGTAATAGCGTATCATTCCATAGCTGACCATCGACGTTATCTCGTAAAATGCCAAATTGTTGCCCTGCGTCGGTGTAGCCGTTTAAACCTGAGGTAGTGACCTCACCGCCTAGTGTAAAACCGTCTGCTGGCAATGTGGCTGAGCCATTCATTTGATCATTTTGTACATTGAAATAACGGCTACCACCGGCACTTAAGCTGCTTGAGAATGTGCCAATATTAATATTGAAAGAAAATAGTGGTTCGGCAATATCAGCATCGTATGTAAATTCACCGAATACTGTACTGCCGATAGACACACCATCACCTTCAAGCAAAACGCCTAAACTTGTTACGGTACCTTGATAATTTACAGTGATGGGCGCTGAGTGTGCGGTTAAAGAAAATAGTGCAAACGCAAGACTCAAAGCAGCAGAGAATATATTCTTCATCATAGATTATCCTTAAACTGAAAAATATAAATAAAGCAGGCTCTGTGCCATAAAAAATAAATTGAATATAAACAAATACTTGGCGAATAAGTCGTGCTTAAGAGAGCATGCATATGTAAAATTATTTTACATAATTAGCCTTGTTGAAGAAATTGAGTGTAAATTTTTTTTACAATAAAAGTCAATTAATTGTAATAATTAATTGATATTAAAGAGTATATGCTTGTCTTGCTTAGGTGTATTCGTTTTAAGCGTAAAAGCCTTAACGCTTTTTGCTAATGCTTTACTGTTCCACTTAGTTGCACTTTGTCCATATAAGCTGTCTTGCAATTCATTAAGGGCTTTGGTTAATGACTCATCATTAGCTACATTGCTAATCGCCCCTAAGTTGTTAATATCTTTATTCGGCCATGTTTGTTGTGCCCATGCTAACTTCTTTTGTGGCTAAAGCATTATGGGTTTTGCAGGCGTTTAAGATATCGTCTTTGCTTGTGACGTTTTTCTTTATTGTTTTGTCTTTGTAAAATTGACAATATAACCATGCTAATACTGTTAACAGCCAGCCAGCTAGCGCAAGCATAGCGATATAAAACCATTTTGACGATACGTTCACTGCAGGGTTGTTTCTGACGCTTGGTGATGTACCGGTATTACTGCTTATGCTCGCCGGACTATCTTTAATATTAATGGTTTCTGAGGGTATCGTAATCACTTCTTTTTGCTTGGTATCGGTATTCCACCACTCTATCGTTTGCGCTGGGAAAGTGAGCTCACCAGCTTGCGTGGGTACAATAGCCGTTCGTTCAATACGTTGGCTAATAATGCCATTTTTTGTTTTTTGCTGGGCTGAGTCTGCTTGGTCAGGATAGGCTTTCGCATTTTCTAT
>JAHDBX010000117.1:0-5132 GCA_020630145.1 Gammaproteobacteria bacterium
AGCACAACGGCTCGGCCCTGCTCTATGACTTGCCCTAAAAGACTCAAATCTTGATCGGTAATACGTTCTGAAGCATCCAGCAAAAAGAATACAATATGCGCGTCGCCAATAGCCTGCATAGCCTTAATGACTGAGAACTTTTCTATTGCTTCCGTCACCTTGCCGCGCCGGCGGATACCCGCCGTATCCAATAATAGAAAATCTTGACCATCTTGCTGAAACGGAATATCGATCGTGTCACGTGTCGTGCCTGGTAAATCAGCCGCTACAACACGCTCTTCACCCAAAATACGGTTCACCAAGGTAGACTTGCCCACATTGGGCCTGCCAATCACCGCAATACGTACAGACGAATCTTCTTCATCCTCATCAGGGTCTTCATATTCAGGCAAAATATCTACAATCATGTTACGCACACCACGCCCATGACTCGCCGCTATCGGCCAAGCCTCACCTAAACCTAAAGCATAAAAATCTGCTGTGGCATAACGCTGATCAATACCGTCCGTTTTATTCACAAGCAAGTGAATCTTTTTATCAAAACGACGCAACTGTCGTGCAATAGCTTCATCAGCCGCGGTCAAACCATCACGCGCATCAACAATAAAAAACACATGGTCAGACTCGTCTATTGCTTGCTTAACCTGGTCAGCAATCAGTTGATCTATTTGCTCAGGAATTTCACTTAAACCACCTGTGTCAACGACCAAGAACTCTCGGTCTTCAATACGTCCATTACCGTATTTTCTATCCCGCGTTAAACCTGGGTAATCTGCAACAATAGCATCGCGTGTTTTTGTTAAACAATTAAACAATGTGGACTTGCCTACGTTAGGACGACCAACGAGACTAATAACTGGTTTCATGAGTAAGAACTACTTAACAGCCGTTTTATTGCTACGCACTTGGTAAGCAGCAAGTTGGCCATTTTTAGAGGTGTAATAAAAGATGTTGCTTTGACCCGGGGATAACAGAGGGCCTGTTAAATAGGCAGAACCTGTTGCTTGGCGTGCAATAAAACGGCCATCTGCTGTAGATAGTATATGCAAGTACCCTGCGTAATCTGCCACAACAATTTGCCCCTCAAACAGTACAGGGCCCGATAACTTGCGGGCACGCAAACCTTTTTGCACCCATACTACTTGACCGGATTGTCGATTTAGAGCCCAAATTTGGCTATGGCTATCGCTTATATAAATATTGTTGTCATCATAACTAACAGACTGAAATGTCGATGCATCATGCCGCCATACCACTTGGCCTTTTTGCAAATCTACTGCAGAAAACCCATTTTGGTATGCTGATATATATAGTAACCTGCCATCATAACTTGGCGTCATATCAATATCTGATAGTTGTGCTATAGGGTTTGAACCATTTGGTAAGGCCAGGGGTGTCTCAAACAATACACGCCCATTGTTCATATTTAGTGCGATTAAACGGCCATTATCACTACCAACCAATAGTGCATTACCCTCAATAACGATTGGCTGACTGTACCCATGCAAACTTAATGCTGGCACTGACATTTTATAAGCCCAACGTTTGTCACCATTATTAATAGCAAATGCTTGTATATTGCCATCTAAGGTACGCGCAATAACTAAGCCTGAACCCACAACGGGGCTGACTAATATTTCACTTTGAAGTGGTACGCGCCATAACTCATCTGCATTTGCCTTATTAATAGCAACCAAGTCGCCATTATGGGTACCATAAAACAGCGTATCACCACTACCACTTAAGCCTGCTGATATTTTATCTGGTGTACTTTTGGACCATAGTGACTTACCCGATAAACGCGCTATGCGACTAATGCTGCCATCATAGGCAGAAGTATAAACATCATCACCCTCAAAATAAGGACGTAATTCTATACCTGAATAACGAGAAGAAGCGCCGGTATTAACCGCCCATAGCTGCTTGATACTGGCTTCAGAACTAAAGTCGCTTAACGCTGTAGGTGGTTCAGCTGTATCTTTTGCAGCACAAGCACTCAGTGCAAGAGCTAAGCTTAATGTAAGTAATTTGATAGCATTCATGAGTCGTTGTTTAACTAGAAGGTTCGTATTTACCTGCTAAGTTTTCATATTTCAATCTTGCTATGACACGTAGTCTTTCAGTTAATTCAGCACCTTTTGCATCTAAAGCATTTTTATATGCAGATATAGCAGCATCTTTATCGCCTTTTGCTAGATAAATATCACCTTTTATAACATCTGCTTGCGGCACAAACTGTGCAGTCTTAATGGCTCCCAGCACATCTAAACCTGCGTCATAACTACCCTTATTTAGGTGTAATTGAGCCAAACGTAGCTGTGAAACTGACTTAATATCATCTGTTTTAGCTAAAGATACGGCCTGTTCAGCACTTGTTGTCGCATTATCGAGTTCTTCTAAAGCAACTTGCGCCTTAGCCTTAGCCAAACTTGATAGTGCAGCATAAGGAGATTTAGCATAGTTATCAATGACTAGATTAGCTGTCGATACAACTTGTGGGAAATTGTTATCTTGTAGTGCTTCTAACACCAATGTGTACTGAATGGATGCTTCAGCAGTAATGCGCTTTTGATGGTTCTGCCAGGCTTTCCAACCAAATAAGATGGCTAAGCCAATAGAAATACCCACTAAAATAGCGGTTCCATTTTGCTTCCACCAATCCTTCAGGGCTGCCAGTTGCTCTTCTTCAGTTTCGTAATTAGTCATGCTCTACTCTATTAATATATTAGCGTTTAAAAAAATTGGACAAGTATACTGGAACATCAGCCATTGTTAAGCTTTCTTGTGGACAATTTTCGCGTAAATGCTTAATAGATACGCTTTTATTAGCCAGTTCCTCTTCTCCAAGCAAAATAGCCAATGCCGCCCCACTTTTATCGGCCTTTTTCATTTGGCTTTTCATACTGCCACCACCACAATGCATATGCACCGTTAGCTGCGGCAATTGGTCCCGTACAGCTTCCGCTAAGCGTATTATGGATGCTTGCTCAACAGTACCCATAATATAGACATCAGCTGTGTTTTCAGGCCTCCAACCAGCTTGCATTTCTAGCAAGACTAACAAACGATCCATGCCAATGGCATAACCTATTGCCGACGTCGCTGAACCGCCTAACTGTTCAACCAAGCCATCATAACGGCCGCCTGCGCAAATAGTACCTTGGGCCCCTAGCTCCGTCGTCACCCACTCAAATACGGTATGGCTGTAATAGTCCAAACCTCTAACTAAGCGTGAGTTTACTTCGTATGCAATACCTTGCTCATCCAGTAAGCTACAAAGCGTCTCAAAATGCCGACGAGAATCATCGGCTAAATAGTCTTGTAATGTTGGCGCGCCCTCAACCACTGCTTGCACTTGAGGGTTTTTACTGTCCAGTATGCGCATAGGATTTCTACCCAAACGATCACGGCTTTCATCGTCTAATTGATCTTCATGCTGCTTTAAATATGCAACAAGCGCATCTAAATAATTCGCCCTGTCAGCCAATGTACCCAAGCTGTTAAGCTGCAATACCACATTTTTATCGATACCCAGCTGCTTCCATAAACGCGCTGTCATCATAATCAGTTCAGCATCAATATCCGGCGTTGCCAGGCCAAATACTTCTACACCAAGCTGGCTAAACTGCCTGTAACGTCCTTTTTGTGGTCGTTCGTGTCTAAACATTGGACCTATATACCAAAGCCGTTGTATTTGGTTATATAGCAAACCATGTTCAATGCCTGCTCTAACACAGCTTGCTGTACCTTCTGGACGTAGCGTTAAGCTATCGCCATTTCTATCCTCGAAGGTATACATTTCTTTTTGCACAATATCAGTAACATCACCGATAGAGCGTTTAAATAGCGCCGTTTTTTCAACAATAGGCATACGAATTTCTTGATAAGCGTAACTGCTCATCAACTCTCGTAATATTGTTTCAAGTTTTTGCCATGCAGCGCTCTGCTCAGGCAGAGTATCGTGCATACCACGAATAGATGTGATTTTTTCACTCATAATTTAAAGTCTAATCAAGTTAAGACGAGGGTTTATTCGACACTAAACCGCGCTGATTTATCGGTACGCATATGCCGTATTACATTATAAACATTACTATTAATAGATAGTTTAACAGCAGAAGCATCACCTAAAACAACATCAAAAGGTGCTTTACCCTTCATGATAATAGAACCTTGCGAGGGATTGAGCATATTGTAATAAAGTCGATAACCATTAGCATCTTTAACATTAACCCATGATTGACTTGTCACAGTAACAATAACTGTATCGCCACCTGAAGGCGCCTGACCGTTACTTTCTACTAAAACAGAAGTTTTCACTTGCTCTTCAACGGAGCCAGCATCAATGTTTGCACTTTCTTCTTCAGCAACAGTGACTTCATCACTTACTGAAAACTCTTCTGTACTGCTATCAGCTTGTTCAATAACTTCAGACGCTTGCTCTTGCAGCTCTGTTTTCAATGCTAAACTGGTTTCATCTACTTGTTCAGCAGACTGTTCATCCAGGCCATTAAAAACAGCCTCTATCTCTGGCAAAGGCGTATCCGCATCAACTACATTAGCATCATTTACTTTAAATGACTCCCATGCCCAAATTCCAATAAGAACGAATAGCACTAGCAAAACAGCTATTGTCATAGAAATAAAACGCGGATCCTTCGCATCCATTTGTACGGGTTGGTTACTGGTTGATGAGAGCTGAGGCTCATCATCTAAATGGCTTTGATGATAAGCGTCTAAGAAGGGTTCAACATCAAGTTTAACTTCATCACAGTAAGATCGTATATAACCCGCAACATAAGTAGGTGCAGATAACATGCCAAAATTGTTTTTTTCAAGTAGATCAACTTTATCTACAGAAAGACATAACTTTTCAGCTAACTGCTCGACACTTAATCCTGCTGCTTTACGGGCTGCTTGAAGCTTTTTACCTACATTGAGCTCTGTCATATCATTCATACCTTACTTATAACGCTGCATCATTAAAGACGTTTGCCCAGAATCTGGAAAACGATTTTTTAATAAACTACTGTATTTTGCTTCATTCGAGCGATTACCTAAATAGCGACTTAGACGGACAGCAGTCCATAAGTTATCAGCATTTTGTGCCGCGCCCACTTTATAGAAACGCT
>JAHDBX010000117.1:5142-6173 GCA_020630145.1 Gammaproteobacteria bacterium
GCAGATAAGTCCAAGCCAAGGGGTATTGTTTTTTCTTTTCGTTTAACAAAGCCATTTGATAGAGAGCAACTGAATATTTTGAATTACGCTTTAGAGCTGCTCTAAAATAAGCTTCGGCTTTACTAATCTTATTCTGCTTCAGCATACAAATACCTGTATTCGTATACGCAAATTCAGGTGTAGGATATAAAGGGTCTTTTAACGCAAAAGCAAACATCTTTAAGGCTTCGTTTAATTCGCCTTGGTCACACAAAAATGTGCCGTAGTTATTTAGTATAGATGGGTTACTCGGCTCTATTTTTAATGCTCTTTTAAATGAATCTCTTGCCTGATCAGGCTGATTTAATCGCATTTTCAATAAGGCATATACATTATGGGCTTCAGCGTTATTCGCATCTTGCTCTAGCGCTTTTTCAAGTTTTGCATTAGCACGAATATATTCACCCTGCCCTAAATAAGCAGCCCCTAGCTCAGCATTAATTTGTGACGCTTTAAGAGACTTGTCTTTACTTAAGTTTGGCGCACCTGTGCTAGCACACGCCCCTAAAAACAAACTAAACAGTGATATCAGAAGTAATTGATTCATAAGGGCAAACGCCAAAAATTAAGGACAATAGCAGTATGCTGAAAAAGGAGCTCGGTGTAAAGACTTTGGCTATATTTTAGTCTATGGCTGCGTACCAAAACGTGGTTTTACAAATTTCAAATGACGCTGACTACGGTCTTTTATTTTTCCTGCTAACTGACCACATGCTGCATCAATATCTTCTCCTCGCGTACGACGAGTAATTGTGGTTAAACCACCATTTTGTAAAATTTTTGCAAATTTATCTATAGCAGTCTTAGACGAACGCTCGTAACCCGAATCAGGAAATGGGTTAAAAGGGATTAAATTTACTTTTGATGGAATATCTTCCAATATTTTTAGCAACTCGTGCGCGTGCTCTTGACGGTCATTTACGCCAGCTAACAAGACATATTCAAATGTTATATGACGCTTCTGGTCCGCATTGCTTACATAGCGTTTACAA
>JAHDBX010000118.1 GCA_020630145.1 Gammaproteobacteria bacterium
TGGGCTGCTCACTTTCTCGCGAACACTATAATGTTCTCGCCTGCTTATGAGATGGATAGTACAGATGAGGAAGATATTCAATTTATATTAACGTCCTTAGAAGAAAAAATCTTAGCGGGTGTTCCAATAAGAAGTATCGTTGCGCAACACTTACCAACGCGCAGTCGTTGGCGTGTATCTCGTTCAGCCGAAAACCATGCCTTGGAAGCGTTAGAGTTATATTTAGGTATTTTTGCTGATGAAGAGCCAGCCCTTACATATATAGCTAATGGTGGTCAGGCATGTCAAGAGTGGTATTTGACTAACCAGGCAAATGGTTATGAGTTGGAAAAAACAGGCTTAAACAATACACAAATTGTAGAAGTTTTAGAAAATTACCTTATTACTGACTGTAATGATTTTCATGCGGCTATTGCGCAGCATCCTAATTTAATTCCGCGAGTGACATCGGTTATTGTTGACTACTTGTTGAATGGCAATAATCGTACAGAGATGGTTGATGGTGTGCCAGTAAATGTTCGAACACTGGTGAGAAATGCAATAGTTGATAGTGGCGCAGAAACGTTTGAAGATATCTTTAAAGGTGTGTTATTTTCTAAAGAGTTTTTGCTGAATACTGAAAGGCCTATTTCCTACGAAAATAACCTTTTATCTATGTTGGATAGGTTACGTGCGGAGTCAGTAGGAGGAACTTACGGAAGATTTATTTTACATCAGCTTGTTGGTTCTGATACTAATAACCAACTTAATTTACGTAACGTAGGTTGGGAGTCGTCGCAATATAAAATCGGTAGAACCCAAAATGTACCTATTGATGCATTAAGTTTTGCATCACACCATAAAGCTATGCGGGAAAGTATTTTTGGTTCATCCTCCTCTTGGTATGGCGGCCCTAGAACAGAAAACGGTACAGGACGCTCATTGAATCATTCCGGCTTACTTTTTGAAGCTTACGATGGTAATGATGCTGATACTGACTTAGATGATACTCGCGTTAAGGCGGATGTGGCGGCATTAAATATTGATCAGTTTATTGATTATTTGTTTTTAACGGCGCTATCGCGCAAAGCTAATGCAGATGAGAAAGCGGATTTAACCGCTTATTTTAATGACCCACAAGGTGGCAGTGTTGAAGATAGCTGGTTAAGAGAAGATACTGCTGCGCCAGGTGTATTCCGGCCTAGAGATGTGTTTCGCTATCGTTTGGCTGCTGAAGCAGTATTTGATTATATTTCGAGATTAGAAGAGTTCTATTACATTAGAGCTATCCCATAGGTGTATTGATATGAAGCGTAGAGATTTTTTAAAAGCCTTTGCTGGCGCAAGTGCAACACCTTATATCCCAGTGGGATTAACCCTAGGATCATTTGCTAGTAAAGCTAAAGCGGCTCCAGTTGACTATAGTAGCGTTGGTTTTTCTGCACCTAGTGCAGGTGTAATGCCACAAGTAATCAATATCTTTTTATATGGTGGGCCTTCGGAGTTAGCGGGTAACTTAAGTAATATACAAAATATTGAAGTGAATTCGCAGAACTCATATAGAGGCCGATTTGGGAATAACTTTACAGAGCTGGTGAGTTCTGGTGCTAACAATGCCCAAATTACCACTAATCGTTTTTGGCAAAATGCGGGTGGTCTTGAAATGGAGGCAATGCTTGCGGCGAACGATATGTCCATTTATAGGACTATGACTAAAGTTAAGTCGCCTACGCGTTCGCATCGTGAAAGTTTATTTTTGTCTCATAAAGGTACTTTAGATATTGATGGTACGCCGGGTATTGGTACGCGTTTAGCCGCATTTTTATCGGCAAATAAAGCGGCTGTAGAAGCGGTGCCTTTAGCAGATGGCACAAATTTCTCTGCTTATACTGACGGTTTGAATGGTGCTATTTTACCGTTTGTTTCATTTGAAGGTGAAACAAATAGTTATGCACCTGATTTAGATTTAAGTCCAGCTTTGCCTTTGCAGTTACGAGGTTTAACGTTGAATGAAGAATTTGATAACCCCTATAATAGAAGAGCAATTATATGTTGTGGTAATGACGTTGGTGATGATGGTGTATTAAGGACAGCCGCGGCGAACCCTGTCTTTGATGCTCTAGTTGCTAAAGTACAAAATACGACATACTTAGAGCGTTTTGATAAGGCAAATAATGGTTTTACTGTTAGGGGGAACATGGATAGCCTGGTATCGAACTTGCAAACAGCTGCAGATGAAACCTTAAATCCGTTGCCAGTTGGTGCTGATTATACGGGTAGCTCATTCAGTAACCGTGTAAAAGCGGCTGTGACTCTTGCTTTGCATAACCCCAGCAGTTTTTATATTACTGTTGGTGGCGGCCTTGGTGGATGGGATGATCACAATAATGGTGTAGAACGTTATCCAGGGCGTATGCGAGATGTTATGCAAACGATGCAGGCCGCAATGGCGCATATCAATGGCTTTAGTTTGCAAACAACCAATGGCGCGAATAGAAATACAACAGATAATATCGTTATTAATATGTTTGGTGATTTTGGGCGCTTGGTTAATTTAAATGATTCTAGTGGTTGGGACCATGCTAATACACAGAACTTATATACATTCGGTGGTGCTGATGTGCGCCCAACTGGTGCATTAGGTAAGGTTGTAGGTGTTACGGAGCGGACTGGTACAAGTAAAACTAACCAGCAGTCTACTACGCCGGTGTCTGGTGCTTATCAATTTGAGCCTATGGCTGTAGCTTCGACGGTATATTCATATTTTGGTGCACAAAACCCCGATTTATTAACAACGAGCCCTGACTCAGGCTTCGCAAGCGGCGAGGCTCCTATTGATGAGACACAAGCAGCAGTTCAGCAAAGTGATTATACTGAAACGTAAAAAATAAATAGCTAATGACGTAGAGTAAAAAGCCGCTTTATCAGCGGCTTTTCTTTTTTAGTCAAATTTTAATGAGTAGTTGATATCAAAGGTAAGCGCTTTGTTTGTATCGAAAAAGTTGTCTTCAACAGTTTGATAAAAGTAACTTAGACGCATATTAATACGAGCTTCACTTTTTAATAGGTAGCCATATTTCATGGCTAAAGTAATGGATTGTAAGTCGCTTAGGCGTGTATCAGCGCTAATAAACTCAGGTGTCGCTTCGTCAAAGGCAAGATTTTGCCTGTAGAAAGATGCTTTACTTTGGTTGTAAAACCTAAACTGAGGCTCATAGTAGCTGCCATTAAAGCGGTTGAAACGGTGCTTGTAATCTAAAGTTAAAGACTTCACATCCCAATCATCGCTATAGTAGCGTGCTGACATATGAATATTATTATTTTTGCGCGTTTGATGCACAAGTTTCCAATAAATAGATTGTCGCTGCCGTGATTCAGGCCGACTTTCATTGTAAGCAGTTGTGCTGGTATCAGTAGCGCTTGTAACACTGTATACCTTGTACGGGTCTGTCATATAGCCCGACGATGAGGAGATTGAGTAGTTAAGCTGTGTAATTGTGCGGGAGTTAATAGTAAATGATCTGCCGACAAGTAAATCGTAAGTATTCTTTTTGCCAACGCCATTAGTAATATTGTTATTGGCAGCTGAAAGTGGTTCAGGTGTGCCATTGCCAGGTCCGGTGATACGGTCATATGAACCACCAAAGCCAATAGTCCAAGTCTTGGTTTTTTTAGCATTATCCCTTTGATAGGAGATGCTGGTTCCTATAGCAGTGTAGTCACTTTCTACAGATACATAAGCATTGTAGTTCAGGCGAGATATTCGTGAACGAGTATGTTCCCAGTTGCCATCAAACTCTAAGCGAGTATCGTCAAAGCTGGTCAGGCCCGGGCTTGAGCTGCTAGTTGAAGATGAACCGCCAGATGTGCCTGTAAATGTAGAGCCGTTCTCCGTCGGTGTTTCGCCGCTGGGTGTAGCGCCGGACATTGTATCTAGTGCTAGGCGGACCTTTACGTAATCATCGTCACTAAGTCTGCCATCTACTGTGGTGGCTAAGGTTGTTACGTCTATTCGGTCTTCTTCACTATAATTTAATAAAGCAAAATCAAGATTCCAATCATTTTCGTATACAGTTTGTGATTGCGCCGCGCCCGGTAATAAGCCGCTACTTGCTGCTGCAAGTAAAGGGGTAATTTTTTTAATTGCAGCCACAGCCACCTCCGCCAACACCTGAGCCACCTGTAGAGGCTTCTTTGCTGAAATATATATGTGAATCGAAATAGCTTTCAACAGGGCTGCCACTAAGCTTCATTTCATCTTTAGCAAGAATGTTTTTTTCCCAGGGCTTAACTTTTTCAACTTTGCGCATATCGTTAAAGGTCTGCTTCATTGTGCCGCATGCTGACAGTGAACAAATGCTGGTAAATAATATTAGTTTGGATAAGTGTTTCATACTAAGCCTCTATTTCTTTGCAAGCGCATTCTTTATAGCGGCTTCCATTTTGTCTTTATCCTTGTGCTTGAAACCTAGCTTTTTATATATCAGGTTGCCACTTTTGTCGATTAGGTAAGAACTAGGCATGACTTCAACGCCATACTTCGAAGCTACTGATCCATCTTGATTATAGGAAATAGTGAACTTGCCCGGGTTCTTTTTTAAGAAACGCTTGGCTAACTGCCTGTCATCATCTAGGTTAACGGCTATGATAACCAGTCCATTTTTTTTGTACTTTTCCTGCATTTCATTCATCCAAGGGAATGAATCTTTGCAGGGGATGCACCATGAGGCCCAAAAGTCTAAGTACACGACGCGACCACGGTAGGATGATAGGTTTATCTTTTTGCCGCCTTTACCAACACCTACAGTGAAGTCAGGTGCTTTATCAGCAGAAAAAACAGATAGTGAGAATGCAATTAAAAAAATCGCAATAAAGCTTTTTAACACGGTCATGTCAGTACCTAATTATTTTATTATTAATCTAATGGTTTCATTTTTATATTATTATTTATTTGAAATAGTACACAAATTGACGCAATCATTAAAATTATTTAAACAATTTTCATCAGATGTTTTTTTCCTGTCCTTTTTTCCTAAAGATTATTCCCATATGACCGACAAATTAAGTGTTAATGCTAAGGAATTTCACAGTATGGAAGCGTTTTAGCAAGGATGATGTGAACATTAACAAATAATTATTGTGGTTATTGAGGTTTGGCATAAAAAATATATGGATATTGTTTACATATGTCTGCGCATTTGTATATTTTTCATAAAGTCGTGTGATTTTATCAAAGGGAATGACTCAAGCCTCTAACCACAATTTTTTATACCAAGCTAATAGAGTGATCGGCTAATGATGCCAAAAATTTAGCACTATTTCATAATAAGCGTTATTTTTTACATTTACCCCTATTTTGCCCTCAGATCGCCTCTAAGCGATTTTCTCTCAACACAAACAATTCAAAAGCTGATAGAATGCTGACTCGTTTGCTCATGCTGATTTATAGGCCTTATTGATGGCAATATATGTAGATCTGCATGTTTCAGCAGCATAATAAACAATAACTAAAAGTAGCTATAGCCCATGGCTGAGATCGCCCGCGATATATTACCCGTTAATTTAGAAGACGAAATGCGCCAATCCTACCTTGATTACGCCATGAGCGTAATTGTAGGCCGTGCTTTACCTGATGTACGAGATGGCCTTAAGCCAGTACATAGGCGTGTTTTGTATGCCATGAATGTACTTGGCAATGATTACAATAAAGCTTATAAAAAGTCCGCCCGTGTTGTTGGTGATGTGATTGGTAAGTATCACCCACATGGCGATACTGCTGTTTACGACACGATGGTACGTATGGCGCAACCATTTTCAATGCGTTATTTGCTCATTGATGGCCAAGGTAACTTTGGCTCGGTAGACGGGGATTCTCCTGCTGCTATGCGTTATACAGAAGTACGCATGTCTAAACTGGCACATGAAATTCTGGCTGACCTCGATAAAGAAACCGTTGATTTCGTAGAAAACTATGATGGCTCTGAAAAAGAACCTACCGTTATGCCTACGCGTGTGCCTAACTTATTGGTCAATGGTTCTTCAGGTATTGCGGTTGGTATGGCGACCAATATTCCGCCTCATAATGCTACGGAAGTGATTAATGCGACGATAGCTTTAATCGATAAGCCCGAAGCCGATGTAATGGAGCTGATGCAATATTTGCCAGGCCCT
>JAHDBX010000119.1 GCA_020630145.1 Gammaproteobacteria bacterium
TGTTGATTGTCAGTATGCTTGTCCGGCACACACACCTGTGCCCGAATATATCCGATTAATTGCTGCCCAACGTTATACAGATGCGTATATGGTTAACTGGGTATCCAATGTTTTTCCTGGTGTACTAGGTCGAGTTTGCGACAGGCCATGTGAACCAGCGTGTAGACGTGGTCGTGTAGATGAAGAGCCCGTAGCAATTTGTCGATTGAAGCGTGTTGCTGCTGACAATCGTGATGATAACTTTGCAGACTATTTACCTGAAGTACCTAAGCAAAAGAATGGTAAACGTATTGCATTAATAGGGGCCGGTCCAGCATCATTATCTGTTGCACGAGATTTAATGCCTTTAGGTTATGAAATTGATTTGTATGATCGTGAAGTAAGCGGTGGCGGGATGATGTTGACGCAAATCCCTCGTTTCCGTTTGCCTGATACGGTATTAAATGATGAAGTAGGCTATATATTAAATATGGGCGTTAATGCTACGTTTAATTGTGATGTAACGAGTTTAAAAGCCATTCTTGATGAACAATATGATGCGGTCTTTGTTGGTACAGGTGCGCCTCGTGGTCGTGACTTAGATTTACCTGGCCGTAAAGAAGCCAAACAGCATGTACATATTGGTATTGAATGGTTGGCAAGTGTTGCTTTTGAGCACACTAAATCAATAGGCAAGCGCGTTATTATTTTAGGTGGTGGTAATACAGCGATGGATTGTTGTCGTACTGCTCGTCGTTTAGGTGGCGAAGATGTAAAAGTAGTTGTACGAAGTGGTTACGACGAAATGAAAGCATCAGCATGGGAAAAGGTAGATGCTGAGCGTGAAGATATTGAAATTCATAACTTCCTTGTGCCTGTTGAGTTTACGCATGAGAATGGCAAGTTAAGCGCTGCTGTATTTGATCGTGTTAAAGCTGAGTACACAGATGGCAAGCGTAAACTTATTTCAACCGGCGAAGCTCCTGTTGTTATTGAATGTGATGATGTGATTGTTGCTGTAGGGCAGCAAAACTCTTTCCCTTGGATAGAAAAAGATATTGGTTTGGACTTTGACGATTGGGGTATGCCAGTGGTTGATCGAACCAGTTTTCAGTCAACAAATGAAAAAGTTTTCTTTGGTGGTGATGCGGCATTTGGGCCAAGTAATATTATTACATCAGTCGCTCATGGGCATCAGGCCGCGATTTCTATTGATAAATTCTGTCAGGGTGCAGACTTATTGGATCGTCCAGACCCAACGGTTAATATTGTTAGCCAAAAAATGGGTATTCATGAGTGGAGTTATGAGAATACTATTTCTCATGATGCACGCTTTGCCGTACCACATATGGATAAGAGCGCGGCTATAAATGATAAAACAGCAGAAGTAGAGCTAGGTTTTAATCCTTTGCAAGGCCATGAAGAAGCCATGCGCTGTTTGAATTGCGATGTGCATACGGTATTTAGCGAACAACAATGTATTGAGTGTGATTCATGCATGGATATATGTCCTACCCAGTGTATTAGTTTTGTTGATAACGGCACAGAAGACGATCTGCGTACAAGACTTGTGGCGCCAGCTAAAAATACTGAGCAGGATTTAATGGTGTCCGATGCATTGAAAACGGAAAGAGTCATGGTTAAAGATGAAAATGTTTGTCTGCATTGTGGTTTATGTGCAGAGCGTTGTCCTACCGCTGCGTGGGATATGCAAAAAATGGTGATTAATATGGCGCAAGCAGGTGGGGAGTAACAATGAATACGATAACAGCTGTAAATGAATTCGTTATTCGTTTTGCGAATGTGAATGGCACAGGTTCAGCAAGTGCAAACATGCTCTTTGCTAAATCATTGTTTCGCATGGGTATACCCGTTAGCCCACGTAATATGTTTCCATCCAATATTCAAGGTTTGCCAACGTGGTATGACGTAAGAGTGAGTGAAAAAGGCTATATGGGACGTCGTGGTGAAAACGTTGATATGGTTGTGGCAATGAATCCGCAAAGCTTTGAGCGCGATGTTAAAAGCTTAGCGCCGGGTGGTTTCTTATTTTATGATTCGACAAAATATATTGATACTGGTAAGTATAGAAGTGATATTCAATGGATAGGCGTGCCATTAATGGAGATTTGCCAGCGTGAATATCAAAACCCGCGCCAACGACAATTATTTAAGAATATTATTTATGTGGGTGCTTTAGCAGCCTTGTTAGAAATGGACTTTGACGTCATTAAAGACTTAATTGCCAGCCAATTTAAAGCGAAACAAAAATTAATTCCGCCGAATATTCATGCTTTAGAATTAGGTTACGATTATGCGTCTAAAAACTTTGATTGCCCATTAAGTATTAAGGTAAAAGCGGCTGATTTAAATAAAGATAAAATTTTAATAGACGGTAATACTGCTTCTGCTATAGGTGCTGTTTATAGTGGGGCAACAGTAGCAAGCTGGTATCCTATTACACCTTCAACATCTTTGGTTGAAGCCTTTGAAAAGTTTGCAGAGCGTTTTCGTATTGATAAGGAAACGGGCGAAAAGAAATTTGCCATTATACAAGCTGAAGATGAACTATCAGCAATGGGTATGGTGATTGGCGCGAGCTGGAATGGCGCAAGAGCGTTTACCGCAACGAGTGGGCCGGGCGTGTCATTAATGACCGAGTTTTTAGGCTTAGCCTATTTTGCAGAAATTCCGGTTGTACTTTTTGATGTGCAACGTGGCGGACCTTCAACCGGTATGCCAACACGTACACAACAATCTGACATCTTATCTTGTGCCTATGCTTCGCATGGCGATAGTAAGCAGGTATTACTGTTTCCATCTGACCCTAAAGATGCCTTTGATATAGCAGCGGATGCATTTGATTATGCTAACCGTTTACAAACCCCAGTCATTGTTATGCTAGATTTAGAGCTGGGCATGAATGACTGGATAAGTGATGAGCTAGAATGGGATGACAAACGTGAGTACGATCAGGGCAAAGTGCTTAATGCTGAACAATTAGATAAATTAGAGCGTTATGGTCGTTATTTAGATGTAGATGGCGATGGTATAACCTACCGTACTTATCCGGGCACCCACCCTGAAAAAGGTGCATTCTTTACTCGTGGAACATCACGTGATGAGTATGCTGTGTACTCAGAGCTAGGCGAAGACTACGTGCATAATGTAGACCGCTTAACGCGAAAGTTTGCAACGGCTGCTGAGTTGTTGCCAAAACCTGTTATATATAAAGCCAAGGCAAGTGCGGTTTGTGGTGTAGTCTATGTGGGTACAACAGCACTAGTACAAGATGAAATGACTGACTTGTTAGAGCAAGATGGTATTTATGTTGATGCTATGAAAATTCGTGCATTCCCATTTCATAGTGATGTGAAGAAATTTATTAATAAACATCAAAAGGTTTTTGTCATTGATATTAACCGTGATGCACAGTTGCGGACACTGTTAATAAACGAAGAAGATTTTGATCCTGCTAAGCTATTATCTATCAGACACTATGATGGTATGCCAGTTACCGCTGTCACAATAGTTGAACAAATGAAAAGCGCATTGGGTATAAGCGACAATAGCAATGCAGAGAAGAGGGCGTAAACATGAGTTATATGAAAAAACCGCAGTTTTATAACCCGGATTTACCTAAAAATGAATTAGGTCTCACTATTAGGGATTACGAAGGTTCACTTTCTACACTTTGTGCAGGTTGTGGTCATGACTCAATTTCCAGTGGCATTATGCAAGCCTGCTTTGAGTTATCTATATCGCCGCACACCGTAGCAAAAATATCGGGCATTGGTTGTTCTTCAAAAACACCTACTTATTATTTAGGTAATGCGCATGGCTTTAACTCTGTGCATGGACGTATGCCATCTGTGGCAACGGGCGCTAATGTGGCAAATCGCGATTTAACCTACATAGGCATGTCAGGTGATGGTGACACGGCATCAATAGGTTTAGGGCAATTTGTACACGTTATTCGTCGCCAGTTAAATATGCTATATGTGGTCGCTAATAATGGTACCTATGGTTTAACTAAAGGACAGAACTCCGCTACTTTAGATAAAGGTTCGAAACCTAAGAAGGGGCCAGATAACCCATGGGATTCCATAGATTTAGTCACAACAGCAATACAAATGGGCGCAACCTTTGTTGCGCGTAGTTTCTCGGGTGACAAGCAACAGTTGGTGCCTTTAATTAAAGCGGCAGTAGCACATAAAGGCTTTGCTTTTATTGATTGTATTTCGCCATGCGTGACGTTTAATAATCATGCGGGTTCAACAAAGAGTTATGACTATGTGCGAGAACATAATGCTGTGATGAACCGAATGGATTTTATTCCATTGCAAGATGAAATAACGACTGAGTATGCAGCAGGCACATCGTCTCAAGTGTCTTTACATGATGGTTCGGTCATGCACTTGCAAAAGTTAGCTGAAGATTATGACCCTAGAGATAAAATTACAGCTTTAGATAATCTACAGCGCCATAATGCAGATGGTAAAGTTTTAACTGGTTTGTTATATGTTGACCCAGATGCTAGTGATACACATGATGTGTTGGCAACAAGTAAAACACCATTGCGAGAGTTAAAGGAAAAAGATTTGTGCCCAGGTGCTGAAGTGTTATCAAGTATTAATGCAAGTTTCAGCTAGCTAGTCTAGCTGACTCCTTGTTTAGCCACGGTTTTCTACTTAGAAAATCGTGGCTTTTTTATATTTAATACATATTGCTCAGTTATTAGAAAAAAAATATGCGCAATTCTTAACACTTTGGTCGATTTTTATCGTCAAAACTATCTATAATTGTGTCTGTTTACCCTTTTAAATAATATCGCTAATGAATAAAACGCTTGAAAAACTCACTCAACCCTTAAATAAGGCTAAAGCTAGCTTTAAACAAAAGATTCGTGATAAAGCGATCAGTCGTGCTGAAACGCGCATTATATTGGCAGGGAAGAAGCCAGAAGACTTTAACGAAGACGAACTCGAAGTGATTGTTAAGGAAGAAGAAGACAAGCTGAAGCAGCAATTAAAGGAAAAAGGACTCATGGCAGCGGCGGTTGTTTTAGGCTTAGGTTGGTTTCACTAGTGTTTAAACCCTTGCTGAAATATACCTTTATTGCGTTTATTTGGAAGCGTTATAAGGCGGTTATTTTAAGTAGCTTATTACTGCTATTTTTTATTATGATGGTGGTTATAGGCCATAATGATTATGTGCGCTATAGCGAAACTACAGGTCAGCAAGGACAGTTAGCCATATCATTTTTGTTGAAGTGGGGCGTGATTGTTGCGGCTATTATTGCTTATATAGTTTATGTAAAACTTGTGCTTAGCGTAAAGAAAAAACCGAATAGCTCTAATATATCAAATGATATAAATGAATCAGAGCGTAGCTCTAATGCTTTTGATAACATTAGAAGTAAGCAAAAGTTAAGCTCAAAAGCAGATAAAATCATCGACCCTGATAAATAAATAAGCATTTCAAGCTCGTAGGCTGCGTGGAAGTCAATAGTTAACAACGTTATTGATTTGTTCAGTACTCTGTTGAAACTTTAGCTTAGGCTTAATTTAATGTTAAAAAAGGAAGCTACATCACATTTTCGAGGTAGTGAGCTTGTGTAAACTATTGTAGGTTCTTATTACATGATTATATGACGTATTATCTTAAGGAGAGGTAAAATGAAAAAGTTAATATTGCCTATGTTATTCGCAAGTATGGTCTTTTTAAGTGCTTGTGGCGGTGGAGGGTCATCATCTAGTAGTTCGGGTGGAACTAATAAGAGTTCAGCAACTGTTTCAGCTGCTAATCAACAAGATATTTCAACTGCAACGGCTGAAAGCACGAAAAAAGCGGTAGCGTCTAATGCCTTTGCTGTTGGTTTTAGTGTTGGTTCTATTGAAAATGCTTTAGCAGAAAGCCTGTATGACTATTTAGCTAGTCTTGGTAATCTACCGTCGGCTATTACTATAGACCTTACTCCAAGTTTATGCCTTAACGGTGGTACTGCCTCAGTAAATTATACGGCTGATAGTGCGGGTAATGGCTCAGGTACAGCCACTTATACCAATTGTGCTTTTGATGCAAATACAACAATCAATGGTACAGCCGTTTATACAGTAACTAGTACTACATTTGCTTACAGTTA
>JAHDBX010000120.1 GCA_020630145.1 Gammaproteobacteria bacterium
CTTCACTGTAAACAATTGCGACAACCAGGCTTTGTATGAAAAGTTAATGAAAAACCAGCTTATATGCGCATACCGAAAAGGCGGTATAAGATTAGCACCTCATTTTTATCAAACAGAAAGCTTTTTAGAGGGTGCAGTAAATAAAATTACAGACTTAATATAAAAAATAGCCTCAGTCGGCCTTACATCGTCTGTGTGGGACGATCTGCCTTCAAAGCACCTGCTAGATAACCTTCAATTTTTTTACGTGTAGCGCCATTGTCTTGCTCACTAAACTGCACGCCTATACCTGCGGTTTTATTCGCTTGCGCGCCAGCCGGCGTAATCCACATAATTTTACCTGCAACAGGTAATTTTTCAGGGCTATCCATCAGCGTTAGCAGCATGAATACTTCATCACCAAGCTTATATTGCTTGTTTGTTGGAATAAATAAACCGCCATTTTTTACAAAAGGCATATAAGCGGCGTACAGCGCCCCTTTATCCTTTATTGATAAAGACATAATACCCTGACGAGCTGCCATATATCTTTCCTCTTAAGCCGTTTTAGTGTTATTAGTCAGCATATTATGCCACGATGCAAAAAATGACTCTAGCATTAGCTGCGTATTTATACTCGCATTGTAGTTTTTTAGCATCGTATTTAACTCATCTAACAACAAATAAGCATCACGAGGTGTAACTTTCGCTGACAGTTGCTTGATAAACTTTGCTAAATCCACATTAACTATACTCATCTTATCAGCCGTTTGATGCAAACGAATAACATCGGCCAAAAAATTTTGCACAAAAGATAGGCTCTGCAAAAAATCCATTTTAAGCGTTAACTCAACTACTTGCGCAATAGTGGATTGATTATTCAGCAATGACAAAATGGATTCAATTAGACTTAAGCGTTGTGCGATGACATCATTCTCTAAAATAGCTAATGCCGTTAGAGGTGCGCCACCCGCAATCTGTAACGCCTGTAAATATTCTTTATCGCTCGCATCAAGCTGTTGTTCTTTTAACCACTCAATAGCTTCATCAGCAGATGCTTTTTTAAGTGAATAACTTTGGCAACGGCTACGTATAGTTGGCAGTAGTTTAGACAACTGACTCGTAATTAAAAATATAATAGTATTTGACGTGGGCTCTTCCAATGTTTTCAGTAAACTATTAGCTGCAAAATGGTTCATCATATCTGCTTGTTCAATAACAGCGATATTTGGCCCTTCATATTGGCTTGTCATCACTAACTTACTAGATAAGTCACGTATCTGGTCTATTTTGATCGGGCTCTGTGTCTTTTTTTCATCATTTTTCTCTGGCGCCAAACGCGTAAAGTTAGGATGATTAAACCCCTGATATAATTGGCATGGCTGGCACTCACCACAAGCTTCAGCACCAACAACACGTTGACACAGTAGACTTTGCGCAACATTATTAACCGCTTGCGCCTTCCCTATGCCTTCCTCGCCATATACCAAAACAGCATGCGGTAAACTGCCTAAACGGTAACGCTCAGAAATATGCTGATAAAACGCTTGGTGCCAACTCATTGGGATAGCCCTAGATATATTTATAGCCTTACTCATTAGGCCTGATACTCTCGCAGCAAACTCTGCATGATTTGTTTAATTTGAACAGCAACCGTCTGCTGGTCCTGCACAGCATCAATGGTTTTGAAACGTGATGGCATTTCAGTAGCCAAAGCAAGATATTTATCTCTAACACGCTTAAAGAACGTCAAGGCTTCTTCCTCAAAACGGTCAAGCTCACCACGCTTCTTAGCTCGCTGCAAACCGACTTCTATAGGCGCATCGAATAATAAGGTTATATCTGGCTGACAATCCGGATGAACCCAATCAGCTAAGGCCTGTATACGCTGATCATTAATCCCCCTACCACCACCTTGATATGCAAAAGTGGCATCGGTAAAGCGATCACATACTACACACTGCCCTTTTTCCAACGCGGGCTTAATAACAGCATCAACATGCTGCATACGCGCAGCAAACATTAACATTAGCTCTGTATCCGCACTGATGTCAAAACCAGCGTCTTTTTGCAATAGTACTTCACGCAATGCCTCGCCTAAAGGCGTACCTCCGGGCTCACGTGTACGAATATAATCAACACCCGCCGCTTCCAGAACATCACACACAACTTGCATGCCTGTAGACTTGCCAACACCTTCAGTACCTTCAGCGGTTATAAATAGTGCCTTTGTTTTCATCGTGTTTTCTGCAAATAAACTTTCACTGCAGCCTCATGATCTTTTAATGTACTGGTAAAAGTATGACCACCTTCACCATTAGCCACAAAGAAAAGTGCATCTGTTGTTTCAGGATTAAGTGCAGCGATAATAGCCGCCTTACCCGGCATAGCAATAGGTGTTGGTGGTAAACCATGTCGAGTATAGGTGTTATAAGGCGTGTCTGTACGCAAGTCTTTGTACTTAATATCACCATCATAGGCATCACCCAAACCATATATAACAGTAGGGTCTGTTTGCAAACGCATACCTCGACGTAAACGATTAACAAACACGCCTGCTATTTTTTCCCTTTCACTTGAAACACCCGTTTCTTTTTCTATAATCGATGCAAGTATCAGCGCCTCATAAGGCGTTTTAATAGGACTAGTCTGGTCACGCTTCTGCCATGCATCATCTAAAAATGCTTGCATAGACTTATAGCTCCGCTGTAATATTTTGGTTGCCGTTGTGCCTTTAGAATAATAATACGTATCAGCCAACAACAAACCTTCGGGGTGCTGTTCCTTAGCGCCTATTTTATTTATTAAGGTACTAAAATTATTCAAGTCATTCGTTTTTTCTATATTATCAACAGCATTAATTTTCTTAAGCACATCTTTAATAGTTGAGCCTTCAATAATAGCAAAACTATATTGCTTAGATCGGCCATCCATCAGCACAGATACAATTTCTTGTATCGATTGTTTATCAGGAATGGTGAACTCTCCAGCCTTTAAAGCTGTTGTTTTATTAAGCAAGCGTACATAAACTTTAAACAATAAGGTAGAACTTATAAGGTCTTGCTTATACAGTTTATTCGCTATCGCATTCAAACTACTGCCTTGTTTTACCTCAAACAGAACAGGGCTTTCACTATTATTTTTTTGCGATATTAATACATAAAAAGACGCGCTACCAATAAAGAATAAAGCGACTGATAGAAATATAATTTTTTTAATCATAAAACAGCTTTTCAATATGCCCTAGCAATTGCTTAATTATAGAATGGCCGACAACAAACTTATGCTCATTTATTTTCGATACATTGAGAATACCTCGTACCGCATTGCATAGAAATACATGTTCGCAAGCCAATAAAAAGTCTAATGTGATATCAGTTTCTACACACTCAATACCTGTACGCTCACAAAATGCTTTAATTGTATTTTTCATCACACCATCAACACCATAACCCATTACATCAGGCGTATACAGAACGTTATCTTTTATTGCGAAAATATTACAGATAGTTGTCTCTATTATATTACCATGCCGATTAAGCAAAAAACCATCATCTGTTTTTGCAGCGGTTATTTCAGTACTTGCCATTTGATAGGCATCACGCTCCAAAAGCTTAACACTACTCGAATTAACATTATCAGCCAACCGAGTTTCACATACGACTAAGCGCCATGCCGGTTTGTCTTTTGCATTAATATCTTCACGCTCGCTCACAACAATATTTAATACACTGCCCTGCACTATTTGCACAGCCAAACGATAAACACCAGGCTTAGACAAATGCTCAAATACTTGCTTTTCAATTAAATAAACATGACTTTCGTCAACACCGTAACTGTGTAAACCTTTAATTAAACGCGCCTTATGATATTGCCATAAAGGTATACTCTGTTTACTTGTTACACGAAATGTTTCTAACAAACCTTGTGGTTTTTTCACATCAATACCCAAAGCCGCCAACATACCTTTCGCCTTGCTGCGTGTTTCAGCAACTTCTTTGTGCGCTATTGAATCAGCAACAATCCCCGCACCTGCCCGGATAGCCAACTTATCGCCTTGCAGCTGTATACCTCTAATAAGGATGTTTAAATCCATATCGCCGTTGCTATTGATATACCCCATAGAGCCCGTATAAGAACTACGCGGTGTTTGCTCTAGCTCACGAAGTATTTGCATACAACGCACTTTAGGACAGCCTGTAATAGTGCCACCAGGAAATACTGCCTTAATAACCTGATCAGGCGTAACGCCTTCTCGTAATTGACCAATAACATTAGACACTAAGTGATGTACATGCTCAAAGCTCTCAACCACCATTAATTCATTAACATCAATTGTACCCGGCTTACATATACGACCCAAGTCATTACGCTCTAAATCAATAAGCATGATATGTTCGGCTTTTTCTTTTGGGTGCACCGTTAATTCATCAATCAATGCTTGGTCTTTGCTTTTATCCTTATCTCTGGGTCGCGTACCTGCTATCGGCCGTGTTTCTACTTGACCTCGATGTGTGCTGACTAAACGCTCAGGCGATGAGGATACAATAGCAAAATTTTGATGTGTCATTAAACCGGAAAATGGCGCAGGATTTGCTTTGCGTAATTTTTTATATATCAAAAGCGGCTGATATGCTTCTTTTAACCGTATATTCCATTGACGTGATAAATTAACCTGAAAAATATCACCTTCTTTTATATAGCGCTTTATTTTATTTACGCCTTCTATATAAGCTAAGGATTCATCTTCTTTTATGTCGAGCAAACCAAGCGGTTGATTCTGGTCTCCCGAAGCGTCAGTATTCACATCACTAACTGATTGTATATCTGCTTTTACTTGCTCAATGGCTTGCTGATCATTTTTCTCGCTAAACAAAATGGTTTCTTTGCTTGTACGGTTATAAATGATTGCCTCTTCAAAACGCGTAAAAAATGCAATGGGCACATCTTTAAGCACAAATAAATTCAGTGCATGCTGTTCCACACTTTGGGCAAACTCATATGAAAGGTAGGCAAACCAACCACCACTAAAGGGCAAGTCGCTCTTGCGCTCATGTCGTTCACTTGCAAACCAATTCTGAAAACAGTCTAAGAAATTATCGTCTTTTTTAACATCTACAGTATCATGTAAGTCTTCAGCATTAACCAGCCGTAAGCCATCATGCCAGAGCTCTACAGATGTTCGAGGTTTAGCAAATAAAATATCGTATTGATTATTGGAGTGTATAGCATTACAGCTTTGTAACACATGAGGATAGCGTGCTGGAAACTGCTTATGCAGTTCCAGCAAATCTATTTTTTGAATAGTTTCAGTATATTGCACGGCTCATCATAGTCATCGTTAATGAGCCTATTATAACTATTTAGTCATTAAAACGTTTAAAAACTAATGTGCCGTTTGTACCACCGAAACCAAATGAATTTGACATAGCCACTTCAATCTTCATTTCACGCGCTTCATTAGCAGCATAGTCTAAATCACATTCTGGATCTTGATTAATAATATTAATTGTAGGAGGTGCAACTTGGTCATGTACAGCCATGGTAGAAAAGACAGCTTCTACACCACCCGCCGCTCCTAGCAAATGTCCAACCATAGACTTGGTTGAACTCACCACTAAGTTTTTAGCGTGATCACCCAATGTTACCTTGATCGCATTAGTTTCAGCCACATCACCAATAGGTGTAGATGTACCATGTGCGTTAATGTAATCAACGTCTTCATTATTTAACCCTGCATTGCGTAAGGCATTACTCATAGAGGCACCCGCTCCTGAGCCATCTGGCCTTGGCGTTGTCATATGATAAGCGTCACCGCTCATGCCATAACCTGACAGTTCCGCATAAATTTTTGCTCCACGCTTTTTAGCGTGTTCTAGCTCTTCTAGAATAAGTATGCCTGCACCATCCCCCATAACAAAACCATCACGATCTATATCAAAAGGTCGACTAGCCGTTGTGGGATCATCATTGCGTGTTGATAAAGCACGTGCAGCAGCAAAACCTTGTATACCTATTTCACACACAGCTTGTTCTGCACCACCC
>JAHDBX010000121.1 GCA_020630145.1 Gammaproteobacteria bacterium
GGTTGAAAGAGCCTCAAAATCCAGACATGTTTGAACATTATGCAACACACAGAATTTACATCATATATACAACAAGGCTATAACCGCATACCGTTAGTACGAGAAGTACTAGCAGATTGTGATACACCACTTAGTGCCTACCTTAAATTAGCTAACCAGCCTTATACCTACTTATTTGAGTCAGTCGTTGGCGGAGAAAAGTGGGGGCGTTTCTCTATTATTGGCTTGCCAGCGCGCGAACGCCTAGAAATTAGCGGGCCTACCATCAAGCATATAAAAGACAATGTAGTGGTAGAAGAGCTGCAAAGTGAGCAGCCTTTAGACTATATCGAAGAATATAGGCAGCAGTTTAAGGTGCCAGAAATAGAAGGCTTGCCACGTGTTAATGGAGGCTTGGTTGGCTATTTTGGTTATGACACCATACGTTATATAGAACCCAAGTTAGCAGCTTACGCAAACCCTGACGAACTCAATGTCCCAGACATTATGTTGTTGTTATCAGATGAACTTGTCGTATTTGATAATTTGCGAGGTCGCTTATACTTAATTGTGCATGCCGAATCGGACGGTTTTGAGCAAGGGCAGCAACGTTTAGATGATTTGCAGCGGCAGTTGCAACAAGCTGTGAAAATGCCACCAGCGAACGAGCAGCCCAGGCAAGTAAGTGAGGCCGATTTCGTCTCCAGTTTTACGCAAGAAGGTTTTGAAAAAGCTGTTGGCAAAGCCAAGCAATACATTACCGATGGTGATGTTATGCAGGTCGTACTTTCACAGAGGATGAAAATTCCTTTTCATGCAGATGCTATCAATCTGTACCGTGTTTTGCGCACAACCAATCCATCTCCTTATATGTACTACATGCAATTAGGGGATTTTAAAATAGTAGGTTCTTCGCCAGAAATACTAACGCGTTTAGAAGATGGTCAAGTCACCGTACGCCCAATTGCTGGAACACGTCCGCGCGGAAAAACAGACGCAGAAGATATTGCCTTAGAAAAAGAGTTATTAGCTGACCCTAAAGAGTTGGCAGAGCATCTCATGTTAATTGACCTTGGCCGTAACGACGTAGGTCGTGTTGCAGAAATAGGTAGTGTAGAACTGAATGCCAAGATGGCAATAGAGCGTTATTCACAGGTGATGCATATTGTGTCTAATGTCATTGGTAAATTAAAACCTGGTATGGGCCCTATAGATGTAATAAAAGCGACTTTTCCGGCAGGTACACTATCAGGTTCGCCTAAAATACGCGCAATGCAAATTATCGACGAGCTGGAAGTGGTGAAGCGCAGTGTGTATGCTGGTGCAATTGGTTATATTGGCTGGAACGGCCAGATGGATACGGCCATAGCAATTCGTACGGCTGTTATAAAAGATAAGCAACTATACTTGCAAGCCGGTGCGGGCATTGTGTATGACTCCGTGCCAACAACAGAGTGGGAAGAAACCATGCATAAAGGTCGTGCAATGTTTAAGGCGGTTGCTATAGCCGAGTCAGATATTAATAAGGGGTATGATAAATAATATGCAAGCTTATTGTTTATATCTAGCCGAGTCACGTTGGTTTCAGAATACCATTATTGCCTTAATTCTTGTTAGTGCAATATTAATGGGTTTAGAAACAATGGACTTCACTCTGCCTTATCGTGATTTAATGCATGCTGTGCAACAAATTATATTAGGCGTTTTTGTTTTAGAAATTATTATAAAGCACTTAGCCTTTGCTCCTGAGTATTACCGCTTTTACAAAAGCGGTTGGAATGTTTTTGACTTGGTGATTGTTGTGTTTGCGCTGATTCCTGCGGCAGGGCAATTTGCTATGATTGCACGTGTACTCAGACTGCTACGTATATTACGTTTAATATCTGCATTGCCACAGTTGCGTATTATCGTGACCACCTTAATACGCTCAATACCGAGTATATTTAATGTTGTACTGTTACTATCAATCGTGTTTTATATTTATGCTGTTGCAGGTTACCACCTGTTTCATCAGCATGACCCCGAGCACTGGCGTCATTTAGGTATTGCCTTATTAACGCTCTTCCGCATTGTCACCTTGGAAGATTGGACAGATGTAATGTATACAGCTATGGAAATGAACGGCTATGCATGGATATATTTTGTTAGTTTTGTTGTTTTAGGAACCTTTGTTGTTATTAACTTATTTATTGCTGTAGTGTTAGATAGTTTAGAGAGTGCGAAACAAGAACAACGTGAGCAAAACCAATCCTCAGCAACATTAGATGATGTCAAAAATGAAATAGAAGCATCACGCAAAGCCTTGGACCAGTTGCATAGGCGCTTGATGATGCATGAGTTAGAAACGGCTCATAAAGAAAAAGATAAAATAGACCAGTAAGTGTAACTATGATATTTATGTTAGATAATTATGACTCCTTCACCTATAACCTGGTCCAGTATTTGGGCGAGTTAGGTGCGGATGTTCGTGTAGAACGAAACGACCAAATCAGTGTCGCGGAAATAGAAAAACTTGCGCCAGAAAAAATAGTGATTTCACCAGGTCCATGTACACCAGATGAAGCGGGTATTTCAATGGCGTTAATTAAACACTTCGCGGGTACTATACCTATGCTGGGTGTTTGTTTAGGCCATCAAAGTATTGGTCAAGTGTTTGGGGGTAAAATTGTGCATGCTAGTGAAATTATGCACGGTAAAACATCGATGATGCATCATAATAATACGGGTGTATTTGCAGGTTTAACAAACCCTTACGAAGCAACACGTTATCACTCGCTAGTGATAGAAAAAACCAGTTTGCCTGATGAATTAGAAATTACAGCGTGGACAGAAACAGCTGAAGGTGAGCTAGATGAAATTATGGGCGTTAAGCATAAAGAATACGATATAGAGGGTGTACAGTTTCATCCCGAATCTATATTAACGCAACATGGTCATGATTTGTTGCGTAACTTTTTGCAACGCTAATAACAACGGAATAGGTGATGAAATGAATATGCAACAAGCCGTTAATGCTGTTATTAACAAACAAGATTTAAGTAGTGAAGAGATGCATACTGTTATGCAAAGCATCATGACGGGTGAGGCAACGCCTGCGCAAATTGGTGGCTTTTTAGTGGCTTTGCGCTGTAAAGGTGAAACGGTTAACGAAATAAGTGCTGCTGCAAAAGTGATGCGAGAACTCTCTAGCAAAGTAGAGGTTGATGGTGAGCACCTTGTTGACACCTGTGGTACAGGTGGTTCAGGTGCAAAAACATTTAATGTATCAACTGCTTCTGCAATTGTTGCGGCAGCAGCAGGTTGTCAAGTGGCTAAGCATGGTAACCGTTCCATCACAAGTAATTCAGGTAGTGCAGATGTGTTGGAGCAAGCGGGTGTTAATTTAGCATTGAGTGCTGAACAAGTTGCGGCTTGTGTGAAGCAATGTGGTTTAGGTTTTATGTTTGCACCCAATCACCACAGTGCGATGAAGCATGCTATTGGACCGCGTAAAGAATTAGCCGTGCGAACTATTTTTAATGTGCTTGGGCCATTAACTAACCCTGCATCTGCACCTAATCAAGTTTTGGGTGTGTTTGAATCAGCGTTAACGAATACCATGGCTAGCGTATTACAACAGCTTGGCAGTCAGCATGTTATGGTAGTGCATGCAGAAGATGGTTTAGATGAATTAAGTATTGCCTCGCCTACACAAGTATCAGAATTAAAAGATGGAAAAATAAAGACTTATGCCATTAAGCCGGAAGAAGTAGGGCTCGCAAGCGGTAAGCTTAGCGATATAACCGTTGATTCGGCCAAAGAAAGTTTGGCAATGATAGAAAGTGTGCTTAATAATCAGCGTGGTACGGCTTTAAATATGGTTGCATTAAATGCAGGTGCTTCAATTTATGTGTCCGGTAAAGCAGAAACGTTTGAAGCAGGTGTTAAATTAGCAAAAATTGTGATCGCTGATGGTGCAGCAAAAGCTAAATTAGCAGAGTTTATAAAAACTAGTCACGCGGTATAAATAAAATATGAGTGCGAACACCCCCGACATACTGCAAAAGATTATTGCACGTAAATACGAAGAAATAGCCGAGCGTAAAAAAACAGTTAGTTTGGAAGAGCTAAAAGAGTTAGCGCAAAAAGGTGATGCGCCACGTGGATTCAAGCAGGCCATGCAAAATAAAATCGCTGCAGGTCATGCAGCTGTTATAGCAGAAATAAAAAAAGCCTCGCCGAGTAAAGGTGTTATTTGTGAAAATTTCCACCCCGTTAATATTGCAAAAAGTTATGCGGAGCATGGTGCGGCTTGTTTGTCAGTATTAACCGATAAAGATTTTTTTCAAGGTCATGAAGACTATATGCAAGCAGCGCGAGCAGCTTGCGAGTTGCCTGTTATTCGCAAAGATTTCTTAGTTGACGAATACCAAATTTATGAGGCACGTGCTATTAATGCAGACTGCGTTTTGCTTATCGTATCGGCTTTGGATGATAAACAACTAGCGGAGTTATACACTTTAGCTAAATCCTTAGGTATGGATGTGCTGGTTGAAGTGCACGATGCTGAAGAGCTAGAGCGTGCAAAAAAGATTAATGCTGATTTAATTGGTGTTAATAACCGTAATTTGCGGACCTTTGAAACCGATTTAAATACTACGCATGAACTCTATAAAAATGCGCCTGCTGATTGTTTATTTGTCACTGAAAGTGGTATTCATACACAAGCTGATGTTAAGCAAATGCGCGGTGCAGATATACATGCGTTTTTAGTGGGTGAGGCTTTTATGCGAACAGATAAGCCAGGTGAGGAGCTCGCTAAGTTATTTTTTTAATGCAGTTTTAGTGAATGCTTATAAAATTTTTGTAGGTATAGAGTAAAGGCAGTGACAAGCTGCAAGGGTGTTCTATGTTATATCTTCTCGGTATGTTTGGTATGAGCATCTTTGCTATAACCGGTGTCATTGCAACACGGCATAAAAACCTGGATATATTCAGTGTTATTTTTTTAGGTTCAGTAACTGCGCTGGGTGGCGGTACTATAAGAGATGTTATTTTAGGGAGTTACCCTGTTTACTGGGTGGCAGACCTATGGTTCTTATGGGTTGCCGGTTTTACTTCTTTAGTTGCATTTTTTATTGTGCGTACCTTGTCGAATCGTTATCAACTTCTACTTTATATGGATGCACTCGGCGTTGCGTTGTTTGCTATTACTGCGGCTGAAAAAACGCTAAGCCTAGGTTTTACAGCATCTATTGCTGTTGTTATGGGTTTAATTACAGCTATTTTTGGTGGAATTCTAAGGGATTTATTAACAGGCAGTCCTTCCTTATTATTAAGTAAGGAAATGTATGCTACACCTGTACTAATAGGCTTAAGTATTTTCGTTAGCTTAGATAAATGGTTGCCAGGTTTCGCATGGGCTGTACCCGTCTGTATTACTATTACTTTTATTTTTAGAGTGGCTGCAATTTATTATAAATTGCATTATCCCAAATGGTTGTGTGCCCAATAAATAAAATTATTGGCCGTAAAGTTTACTGAATATATGATCGTGGCAGTAAAAGGTTATCGCGCACACGTATAAACAGGCTATTAATTAAATCTCTGTGGTTGGTCTTGTTAACTAAAGAGGGTAGGCCAACAGGTTCGTCTATATGTTCTTCGGGTAAAAAGAGTTTTAAGTGTGACTTGGTCATTAATTGTGTTGCCATTGCCCAATTTGAAAACTCTCTTTGTTCCAAGTATTCTTCTTTAATAATGTTAAGAGAGTAATGTCTTTCATCTTGATGGATTTGATGCATTAGTTGTTCAACATCACTTTTGTTGCCTTCCAGTAACTGCATAAATTCACCATCGATATACATTAACATCCCTGTTATGCCTAAATTCTGGTTGCTAACACTAGACTTTGCGGCAAGCTTATCTAAGTCTTGCTTTGAGAAATAAAGTACAGATTTGCTAATGTAAATTAATTGATACATATTTCACTCCCCTGATAGCCTTATACAAATTCTAGACAAGAATATGGAGTTTTGAAATAAAAAGACGAAAT
>JAHDBX010000122.1 GCA_020630145.1 Gammaproteobacteria bacterium
AATCCACAGTTGCTGAAAGAGTTAGAGGAAAGCACCTCCATTTTGGAGAGAAGATTGTCTCCAGAAAATATTCCTGAAAAGTTAGATGCTGTGGTGATGGATGAAGCTACGTTCCGTTTTGCAATGAACGAAGATGCTATGGCAACGGAAAAATTATCAGAAGGTATTCGCCAGTTTGTTAAAGATCAGGTGAGCTTAGAAAAGTTATTAAATAATCAATAAACTTTTGCCTTTAATCAATTAACATTAAGAGATAACAATAACCTTATGTCACAAGCTCCTATTTCACGTCAAATTTTAGCAAATGCTATTCGAATACTCTCTGCTGATGCGGTACAACAAGCGCAATCAGGCCACCCCGGAGCGCCTATGGGTATGGCAGATATTGCAGAAGTGCTCTGGAATGATTTTTTAATTCATAACCCTGCTAACCCAAGTTGGCATAACCGAGATCGTTTTGTGATGTCCAATGGGCATGGTTCTATGTTGGTTTATTCGTTATTGCATTTGAGTGGTTATGATTTGACAATTGATGACCTTCGGTCATTTAGGCAGTTGCATTCTAAAACACCTGGGCATCCTGAATATGCTTATACCCCCGGTGTAGAAACTACGACTGGGCCATTGGGGCAGGGTGTAGCCAATGCTGTTGGAATGGCGATTGCGGAGAAAGTACTGGCCAAACAATTCAATCGTCCTAAGCACACAATTGTTGATCATAAGACTTATGTATTGATGGGGGATGGTTGTTTGATGGAGGGTATTTCTCATGAAGCATGTTCTTTAGCTGGCACATTAGGCTTAAAAAACTTAATCGCCTTTTGGGATGATAATGGTATTTCCATTGATGGTGAAGTGGAAGGTTGGTTTACGGACGATACGGCTAAGCGTTTTGAATCGTATGGTTGGCATGTAATTATTGATATAGATGGCCATGATTCAGCAGCGATTCACCAGGCGATAAAAGCCGCACAGGCTAGTAATAAGCCCACATTGATCTGTTGCCGGACAGTCATTGGTAAAGGTTCACCGAATAAGCAAGGTCAAGAGTCCTGCCATGGCGCTCCCCTAGGTACAGATGAAATAGCATTGGTACGTGAGCAGCTAGGCTGGCCATACCCTGCGTTTGAGATTCCTGCTGATATTAAAAAGGCATGGGATGCTAAGAACAAAGGCCAGCGGGTTGAACAGGATTGGAATGAGCGTTTTGCTTCTTATCAACAAAGTTTTCCAGAACTTGCCGCTGAATACCTCCGTCGTATGGAAGGCCTATTACCTGATAGTTGGACGGATACAGCTGATGCCTTTATTGAGAGCACCATTTGCAAAGCAGAAAGTTTGGCTAGTCGCAAAGCCTCATTGAATAGTTTGGAATACTATAGCAATGTATTGCCTGAACTCTTGGGTGGGTCTGCTGACTTAGCAGGTTCCAACTATACGATTACATCTCACTCTAAAGCCATCACTGTAGACGATGCTTCTGGTAATTACTTGCATTTCGGGGTGCGTGAGTTTGGTATGTCTGCGATCTTAAATGGAATAAGTCTTCACGATGGTTTCAAAACCTTTGGTGCGACCTTTCTAGTATTTTCTGATTATGCGCGCAATGCTATTCGTATGTCTGCCTTAATGAAGCTACCAGTGACTTATGTGTTTACTCACGACTCTATTGGTCTTGGCGAAGATGGCCCGACTCATCAGCCTGTTGAGCATACTAGTAGTTTACGTCTTATTCCTAACTTATCTGTTTGGCGTCCCTGTGATACATTGGAATCTGCAATTGCTTGGCGTTTAGCGATCGAATCCACCGAGCAGCCTTTTAGCTTAATTTTTTCACGTCAGAGCCTGCCATTTCAATCAAGAAGTGAACAACAAGTAGCTAATATAGCTAAAGGCGCTTATGTGCTAGTTGACTGTGAAGCTAAACCAGACTTGATTTTAATAGCTACGGGTTCTGAAGTAGCTTTGGCTGTTGAAAGCGCACAAAAATTACAGCAAGAAGGTATAGCCGTACGTGTTGTTTCTATGCCATCGCAAGACTTCTTTGATGCGCAAACTCAGGATTATCGCGATTCCGTATTGCCTCCATCAGTGACAAAGCGTATTGCCATTGAAGCGGGAGTAACATCCTCTTGGTATCGTTATGTTGGTCTTAATGGCGCACTGGTAGGTATGGATTGTTTTGGTGAGTCAGCACCAGCTGAAGCATTATTTCCTTTATTTGGCTTTAGTGTCGACAACGTAGTTAATCAGGCTAAAGCGTTATTAAGCTAACAAATGCAGCGTTATAACTATTGATTTTTATCACATTAATACATGGGCTGCTTTTTTCAATCACTCATACATAAGAAATTTAAGCCGTCTAACCGTGTTATATATAGTATAAATTTAATAAGAAGTGCTATCGTTACTGCTTTAAAATGTGAGTGTAGCGCTCAACAGCATGTTTACTTTTAAGCAAAAGGTTGATTTTACAAGGGCCGGCTTCAAGTAAGTATTGAAGCCGGTTATTTGATATTAATAAGCGCCGCGAATATGTTGTTGTATATTTTCTTTGTATAATTTTGCTAATGCTTGATGTAGCTCCTCTGGCAGCGTGGGTAAAGCTGATATAGCGGCGTTTTCTTTTGCTTGTTTCGTTGAGCTTGCACCAGGAATAATAACGGATATTGCATCATGGTCAAGTATCCAGCGCATTGCCATTTGTGCCATACTCATGTCGGCAGGTACTAAGGGTTTTATTTTTTCAACAATTTCAACGCCCGTTGCAAAAGGAATACCAGCAAATGTTTCACCTACATTAAAAAATTTTCCATCACGATTAAAATTACGATGGTCAGTTTCTGCGAAGGTGCTAGCTTGCGTATATTTACCTGACAGCAAACCGCTTGCAAGTGGTAAACGTACGATAATACCAACACCTTTTTCTTTAGCCTGTGGGAGTAACTCAGGTATGAGTTTCTGGCGAAAGATATTAAAAATAACTTGTATAGATAAAATGCCTTCTTGTTTCAGACAAATAAGTGCTTCTTCAACTGTTTCAACGCTAGCCCCAAATGCTTTAATTAAACCTTCCTGTTGGAGTTGGCGCAACCAATCAAAAATATCGCCTTGCTGTAAAACCTCTGTGGGTATGCAGTGCAGCTGTAATAAATCTACACTATTCATTTGTAGTTTTTCAAGTGAAGCTTCCACTGATTTGCGTAGTGTATCGGGTGTATAGTTGTTTGGGTATACATCACCACGACCGAATTTGCTCGCTACGGTTAATGGTGTAGATGACTGCTGCATAAAGCGTCCTATTAAGGATTCACTGAGTCCATCACCATAGACGTTGGCGGTATCAAAAAAATTAACCCCGCTAGTGACAGCTTGCTCCATAATATCCATGGCTGTATTTTCATCCATAGGACCAAAGTCTCCGCCAAACTGCCAACAGCCTAAACCTACTTCGCTTATAGTGAAGCCATTTTTGCCTAATTGTCTATTTTTCATTCTTACTCTCTTAGCTGAATAGTCTTTCTTTGAAATATGTCTTTAAGTTTATCCTAAATATTGCGTGAAAATTGCAACTTATCACTAGAATCATTTGTGCTAGTATCGTTTTTTTCTGATAAGTATTATGTGATATGCAAAAGTTTGCGAGTATTATAAAGGTTGCTGAAAAGCGCAAAGGCGGGCCAGCCAAGTTAAAAAGTATCTTGCCGAAGGTACCTAGCCAAAAAAATATTGCTAAGCAGGGTGATGATCGCTTTTTGTCGATGATGACCAAGTGTATCAATCAAGCGGGTTTTCATTGGGGAGTAATTGAAAAAAAATGGCCCGAGTTTGAAGAGGCATTTTTTAAGTTCAATATTAATAAGCTGGCAAATATGTCGGATGAACAGTGGGAAGCATATACAAAAGATACGCGTGTTGTACGTAATTGGCCAAAAATAAAAGCGACCAAAGAAAATGTGCACTTTATTTTAGCAGAAGCTAGAGAGCATGGCAGTTTTGCAAAGTTTATTGCTAACTGGCCCGCTGATGATCAAATTGGCCTTATGTTATATATGAAGAAGCATGGTTCACGCTTGGGGGGGAACACCAGTCAGCGTTTTTTGCGTAATATGGGTAGGGATACATTTATATTGTATAGTGATGTGGTGATTGCTTTGCAAAATGCGGGAGCGGATATTCACGATAACCCGACTAGCAAAAAAGATTTAACGGTAGTTCAACAGGCCTTTAATACATGGCACAACGAGACGGGTATGCCCTATGCGCATTTGAGTAAAATTGCGGCTTATTCAGCAGGTACAAACCATGCAACAGAAGAAATTAAGGGGTATATGGCAATGCCTCAAGATGAATAAGGCTTTATAGCGAGCTAAAGCTATAAAAGTAGGTGGCAACCCAAACCCGCCGACCTCCGTCACCCGCTTTACTGCTACCGTTGCTCCCTTCCGGGCCTGGCGGAGTTTACAGATCTACGTCGCGAAGAAGCTGATTCAGGTCACCATTGACGCCGCGCATGATACCAGAGTTTAGGGAATTTTTTTTAAAATCTCTGGCCAAATTTTCGACCAACAGCAGCTATGGTTAAAATTGGGGTAACTTAATACCGTTTTGTTACCTTGTTTAAGCAGGGCTTGTCTGCTTATGTCAGCTGGAATAACCCGATCTTGCTCTGCGAGCAAATGTATTTGTTTGATATCAAGGGTTAAAGGTGGATTTTTAGCTGGATTAATAGAGCCAGATAATGCAGCGTAACCATGGTGCTTGGTCCAAGCATCGGTATCTATATTACCAGCTAGTGTGATGACACTGCTTATATTGTCGATATTGCTCGCTAATAGCATGGCCAATGTGCCACCACCACTGTGACCGATCAGCGTGATACTGTCATACCCCGTTTGCAACTGTTTGATTACATCCAGCATGCTATTAAGCACTGTGGCTGAATAACGGTGGCTAGTCCATAAGCTGTTGTTGCATGCAGGGTCGTTATGAAAGCCATGGTAACAAGGGCGGCCAATATAAATGCTAGCTAGCTTGTCTTGAGCCATGAGTTTTAGCATCAGAGGAGAACGGCTTGTGGGGTCAATGCTCGGAAATATGCGTTTAATCCAAGGTGTGCCATCACCTTCTAGGTATATATGCAGGCTTTTAGGGCCAGTGCTGCTTAAGTTGTTTGGGTTTGTAAAGGCCGTATTGTTGTATACCGCATGCCTAAAACCCTTGGCATGTATAAGTTGTTTGTTGAAGTCGTATTTATTAGCAATATTATCGATACGTATAGCATGTGAAGTACAGGCGTTTGTGAGCAAAATGACACATAAGTAGCTAATTTGTTTAACAATTTTTCGCATATTTTAACTTGCTTGTATTAGCGTTGCCCTTATTATTACCCTTGGTTATAGCCAATTATAACGACTTTACCTATTACAAGCGTGTTTATAGGCTGGTGGCTGAGCTAAAAAGGCTTATTTTCTATCCGCCTTTTTTAATGTATGGCTGATATACTTAGCACCCACATTATTACAATAAACACGCATGAGTTATCAAGTTCTCGCTCGTAAGTGGCGACCAAAAAATTTCAATGAAATGGTGGGGCAGGCGCATGTATTGCGGGCCCTGATTAATGCTTTAGACCAAGAGCGTTTGCACCATGCCTACCTGTTTACGGGTACGCGAGGAGTGGGTAAAACGACTATTGCGCGTATACTTGCCAAGTCGCTTAATTGCTTGCAGGGTGTAAGTTCCACCCCATGTGGTGTTTGTGATGCTTGTACCTCTATTGATGAAGGCCGTTTTATTGATTTGATAGAAGTAGATGCTGCATCGCGTACTAAAGTTGAAGACACCCGTGAAATACTTGATAACGTGCAGTATGCACCGACTCAAGGGCGTTATAAGGTTTATCTGGTGGATGAGGTGCATATGCTCTCTAACCACAGTTTTAATGCTTTGCTTAAAACCTTGGAAGA
>JAHDBX010000123.1 GCA_020630145.1 Gammaproteobacteria bacterium
AGCTTTAAGTGTGAGTGTATTGCTGCATTGTTTGTTGGACTTCCCTGTTCATCATGATGACGCGCATAGACACTTTTTGCCTATAATTCATTGGCGTTTTGAAAGCCCTGTATCGTACTGGGACCCTCGTCACTACGGGCAATATATGGTGTTTGTTGAAATGGTAATGATGGCAGTGTCTTTTATATTTATAGTATGTAAACGTCCAGAAAAAACAGCGAAAATAATTGCCAGTATTTTGTTAATGGTAAATATCGGTTTTTATATTTTTGCTAGGCTTTATTGGGCTTAGATATATCTTTACATACTAAAGCCATAAAAAGAGCTTGAAAAAAAACAGTTAAGCGCTATTTATTAAACATACATTGATAGAGGATTTATCTTATGAGGTTTGATAAGTTAACAAGTCATTTTCAGCAAGCATTTGCCGAAGCGCAATCCTTGGCGCTTGGACATGACCATCAAATTTTAGAACCTGAACATGTTATGGCTGCTATGTTATCTCAAGATAATAGTAGTGTTGCAGCTTTATTGGCGCAAAGTGATGTCAATATCTCTACTTTTCAAACTGAATTAAAAAAACGCTTAGGTAGCTTTCCTGAAGTGTCGGGTGTAGGCGGCGATGTGCAGCCTAGTAAAGATCTAGTTAATACTTTAAATTTATGCGATAAGCTGGCGCAGCAACGTAAAGACCAGTATATAGCCAGTGAACTGTTTGTTCTTGCTTTATTGGAAGGCAAGCATTCACTTACTGATTTGCTTGTAAAAGCCGGTGCAAATAAAAATAAAGTTGAAGCAGTTATTAATCAAATTCGTAATGGTGAAACCGTGAATGATGCTAACGCCGAAGATCAACGTCAGGCATTAGAAAAATATACAGTTGACTTGAGTGAAAGAGCTGAGCAAGGTAAGTTGGACCCTGTTATTGGGCGTGATGATGAAATTCGTCGCGCTATACAAGTATTGCAACGTCGTACCAAAAATAACCCCGTATTAATTGGTGAGCCGGGTGTAGGTAAAACCGCTATTGTAGAAGGTTTAGCGCAGCGTATATTGAATGGAGAAGTGCCTGAAGGCTTACGTAATAAACGTGTTTTATCTTTAGACCTTGCAGCCTTGGTAGCCGGTGCAAAGTATCGCGGTGAGTTTGAAGAGCGTCTAAAAGCGGTATTAAAAGATTTGTCGAAGCAGGAAGGTCAAATCGTACTGTTTATCGATGAAATTCATACAATGGTGGGTGCCGGTAAGGCAGATGGTGCTATGGATGCGGGTAATATGCTAAAACCTGCTTTGGCACGCGGCGAGTTACATTGTATTGGTGCAACTACTTTGGATGAGTATCGTCAGTTTATCGAGAAAGATGCTGCCTTGGAGCGACGTTTTCAAAAAGTACAAGTTGATGAGCCGAATATAGAAGATACCATAGCTATACTACGCGGATTAAAAGAACGCTATGAAGTGCATCATGGCGTGAATATTACTGACCCTGCGATTGTTGCCGCAGCCACTTTGTCGCAACGTTATATCAGTGATAGGCAACTACCTGATAAAGCGATTGATTTAATTGACGAAGCCGCTAGCCGTATTCGTATGGAAATTGATTCTAAACCAGAAGCAATGGACAAACTCGATCGTCGCCTGATTCAATTAAAAATAGAGCGTGAAGCTCTTAAAAAAGAAAGTGATAGTGCATCCGTAAAACGTCTTGATGATTTAGAAAGTGATATCGGTCTTTTAGAAAAAGAATATGCCGACTTAGAAGAAATATGGAAGCATGAAAAACGTGCGGTAGAAGGTAGTGCCAATATAAAAGAAGCGCTTGATAAAGCACGTATGGAGTTAGATGTTGCAAGGCGAGCAAATGACCTCGCTAAGATGTCCGAGTTGCAGTACGGCAAAATTCCAGAGTTAGAAAAACAAATTAATGCTGTTGATAGCAGTATTCAAGAACATGATAGTACAGACAATCAGCTCTTACGTAATAAAGTAACGGAAGATGAGATTGCCGAAGTGGTGTCGGCATGGACTAATATTCCTATTAGTAAAATGCTTGAAGGCGAGCGTGAAAAATTACTGCAAATGGAAAAAGTAATCGCAGCTCGCGTGATTGGTCAGGAGCAAGCGGTTAAATCGGTTTCTGATGCAATTCGTCGTTCACGAGCCGGTTTATCAGATCCTGATCGTCCAAATGGTTCATTTATGTTTCTAGGCCCAACCGGCGTAGGAAAAACAGAGCTATGTAAAGCGTTGTCTGAATTTATGTTTGATACAGAAGATGCCATGGTACGTATTGATATGTCAGAGTTTATGGAAAAGCATAGCGTTGCACGTTTAGTCGGTGCACCTCCAGGCTATGTGGGTTATGAAGAGGGAGGGTACAGAAACGGTTAGACGCAAACCTTATTCGGTTATTTTATTAGATGAAGTGGAAAAGGCGCACCCTGATGTGTTTAACATACTCCTACAAGTATTGGATGATGGTCGTTTAACAGATGGGCAGGGACGTACGGTAGACTTTAGAAATACCATTATTGTTATGACATCTAATTTAGGTAGCCATAAAATTCAGGAATTAGCTGAAGAGTATGGCAGTGACACAGATGCGGGCATAGAGGCAAGTAATTACGCCAGAATGCGTGCGGCAGTAATGGGTGTTGTCGAAGAGCACTTTAGGCCTGAATTTTTAAATCGCGTAGATGATATGGTAGTTTTTCACCCTTTAAGTCGCAAAGATATCCGTGCTATTGCGAATATTCAGATAGATGATCTACGTAAGCGTTTGGAAGCGCGTGATTTACAGTTAAAAATCAGCGATGCTGCTCTAGATATGCTTGGCGAAGCCGGTTTTGATGCTGTATATGGCGCTAGGCCTTTAAAGCGCGTGATTCAACATAAGCTAGAGAACCCTTTGGCTGAACATATCTTGTCGGGTAGGTTTTCAGCAGGCTCCGCTATTAATATAGATGTGGTGGATGGTGTAATAGAGATACATTAGCTTCTCAACAGTAGGTAAAGGCCGTTAGCAATGGTGGCTGTTTGTTGTTACTTTTCTTTTAAACGCAAATGTTAATTATTATCATTTACATTTATGTGTTTGGAGTCTATAATCTCACTTAACAAAGTTGAGGTCCCCCTTATTCGGTACTGATATCAGTCATCAACTTTCTTTTTCAATTTACAAATTTTAAGAGAATGATGATGAAAACCATTTTTATATTAGCCATGCTGCTGCTGGTGGGTATCAGTAATGCGCAAGCTATCACAAAAAAAGACATACTAAATCATTATGCAGATTTAGCTTTTGTTGTTTACAACGACTCTTTATCAAGTGCCGAAGCATTAGAAAAGTCGCTACAATTATTAGTAAAACAACCAACTGAGAAAAACTTACAGGCTGCAAAAACAGCATGGAAAGTTGCGCGTGTGCCATACCAACAAACAGAGGCTTATCGCTTTGGTAATGCTATTGTTGATGAATGGGAAGGCAAAGTAAATGCATGGCCTTTAGATGAAGGTTTAATTGATTACGTCGCTTCAGATTATGGTGATAGCTCAGAAGATAATACGCTATATACAGCAAATGTGATTGCGAATAAGAACCTAAAGTTATCGGGCAATACAGTAGATGCCTCAAATATTAATAAAATACTATTATCTGAAACTTTGCATGAAATTGATGGTGTCGAGGCGAATGTTGCTACAGGTTATCATGCAATAGAGTTTTTACTCTGGGGTCAGGATTTAAACGGCACTAATCATGGCGCAGGTCAGCGCCCCGCTAGTGATTTTAATCGTAAGAACTGTACAAATGGTCACTGTGATAGACGCGCTCAATACTTACTAGTTGCAGCAGATTTACTGATTGATGACTTGAAGTGGATGGTGAAGCAGTGGACGAAACAAGGCGAAGCGAGATTATCACTATTAAAAGATGAAGCTGAAGGTATTAATACTATCTTTACAGGTATGGGTAGCTTGTCTTATGGTGAACTAGCAGGTGAGCGTATTAAATTAGGTGTGATGTTGCATGACCCAGAAGAAGAGCATGATTGTTTTAGTGATAACACACATAATTCACATTACTATGATATTCAAGGTATTCAAAATGTATATACAGGCAGCTATAAAACCTTAACGGGTGCATGGCTTTCTGGCCCGAGTCTTTCCGATTTAGTTGCAGCAACTAATAAACAAGTAGATAACAGTTTACGCAGCAATATTACGGCATCACTACAAGCAGCAAAAGTATTGGTTGATAGCGCTGAAAAAGAAGGCGTATCTTATGATCAACTGCTTGCGGAAGGTAATGAGGCGGGTAATCGTAAAATAATGGGTGTAGTTAATGCGTTGTTAGAGCAAACTAAATCTATAGAGCTAGCCGTTCAAACTGTTGGTTTGGCGAATATAGAGTTTGAAGGTTCTGACTCACTAGACTCACCTCAGGCTGTATTTCAATAAGTCTTACATTGTGCCAAGTGTTTCAATCTGAAACACTTGGCTACATACCCATATAGGTACTGCAAATTAATAGCGATAATAAAAACCTTAAAAATATACTATTTATTTTATTACTGACACCTTTATTCGTTTTAGCTAATGATGCCGATGTGGTTAAACCAACAAAGGATTTTAGTCGAGCTGAACCATTTGAAGCTTTACCCGCAGGTGCATTAACACATAATAAAAAAAATGATCAAAATGCGTTTTCTCATGCTTCGGCAAATATGAGTTTTGAGCGTGAATTAGATTTCAAGGTTGGTAATGCTTTTTTTCGGCGTATCTGGGTGTCTTCACCTTCATCAACAAAGTCCAGTGATGGTCTAGGGCCATTATTTAATGCGCGTTCTTGTCAACGCTGTCATATTAAAGATGGACGTGGGCATCCGCCAGAGAACCAATTGGATACCTCGGTATCCATGTTATTCCGTCTGAGTATTCCTCCGCAAAATAAAATACAAAAACACGCTATAGCATCAGGTAAGTCTTTAACAATTAATGAACCCTTCTATGGAGGTCAGTTACAGGATTTTTCAGTTCTGGGCATACATGCTGAAGGTGAGATTAATATTCGTTATGAAGAGCGCACAATTCAAATGGCGGACAATGAAACGGCTTCATTACGAAAACCTATTTACGCTATCAATGCGCCTAAATATGGTAATCCGCATAAAGACATGATGATCTCACCGAGAATAGCGCCACAAATGATTGGTTTAGGTTTATTGGAATCTATCTCGGCTACAGATATAGAAAAGCAAGCTGACCCTGATGATAAAGATAAGGATGGTATATCGGGCAAAGTGAATTGGGTGTGGGATAAAGAAAAACAACAATTAAGTATAGGTCGTTTTGGGCACAAAGCTGGCATGCCAAGTTTAAACCAGCAAAATCAAGCTGCTTTTAATGGCGATATAGGTTTGTCTACACCTTTGTTTTCCAACCCTAATGGTGACTGTACATTATTACAAGTGGCATGCAATAAAATGCCGAATGGTAATGATGAGGCATACCAAAACTTTGAGGTAAGCCAAGAAATTGCAGCTAAAGTTTTACACTATACACGCAACATATCTGTACCTGCTCGTCGAGGCGTGAGTGATGCTGATGTATTAGCCGGTAAAAAATTATTTTATCAGGCGCAATGTATAGCGTGCCATACACCAAAATATATTACGCCACGTATTACCGCACAGCCAGAACAAGCAAGACAATTAATTTGGCCTTATACTGACTTATTGGTACACGATATGGGTGAAGGCTTGGCTGATCATAGCCCTGAAGGTCAGGCAAATGGTCGGGAGTGGCGTACAGCACCATTATGGGGTATCGGCTTAACGCCTGTGGTGAATGGTCATACATACTACTTACATGATGGTCGTGCACGTAATTTGTTAGAAGCTATCTTGTGGCATGGTGGTGAAGCAGAAAATGCAAAGCAAGAGGTTATCAATATGCGTTCT
>JAHDBX010000124.1 GCA_020630145.1 Gammaproteobacteria bacterium
CCGAGTCGATCAAGCAGCAAGGTATACTACAACCCTTAGTTTTACGTAAGCAAAGTGATAATTCATTTGAGTTAATAGCGGGTGAACGTCGTTGGCGTGCAGCGCAATTAGCCGGTTTAGATGTTGTTCCTGCTGTTGTTAAGGAAATGGATGACGAAACAGCCGCGGCTGTTGCCTTAATAGAAAACATTCAACGTGAAAACTTAGGCCCGCTAGAAGAAGCCAAAGGCTTTAAACGTTTAATTGATGAATTTGATTTAACTCATCAACAAGTTGCTGATGTTGTGAGCCGTTCACGTGTAATGGTCAGTAACTTATTACGCTTATTGGATTTAGATGATAGCGTTAAGCAACAACTTGAAGAAAACAAAATTCAAATGGGACATGCACGTGCAATACTGGCATTGCCGCAACATAAACAAAGTGCGGTTGCTGAACAAGTAGAGGCACAAGGTTTATCGGTTCGCCAAACCGAAAAACTCGTTTCGCAAACTTTAAACCCAAGTACTAAAAAGCCTGATGATACTAAAGACCCTAACATTGCGCGTTTGGAACAAGATCTTGCGGAAAAGGTTGGCGCTAAAGTGACGATTCAACACAGTGCTAATGGTAAGGGTAAGTTAGTAATTAACTATACTAATAACGATGAACTTCAGGGAATACTCGATAAAATTCACTAAATGTGTAATAAAAAAGGAATTTAACGTCGCGCTATAGTCAAAACACTTCAGAACAACGATAATCAATTATATAAAGAGATTATCGCTGCTATGAAAATTCAAACCAAACTGCTTTTAACCTTTGTGCTTGCTGGCATTTCGCTGATGCTAGTGGCGACGAAGCTTATGCAATTTAGCTTTGATAAAGGTATGGTCGATTATCTTAATCTGCGCCAAGTCCAAGAATATGAACCTTTGGCAAGTTCTTTTTCAGATTACTATAAGCTTAATGGTGACTGGGAAAAAATCCGTTCGAATCCGCGTGACTTTCATGAAATTATGCGTACTTTTCATGAGCAAGATATTAATAGTATATTCTTTGGGCCGTTATCGCGCCCAGAAAAACGGAATGGAAAAAGAAGACCGCCGCCGCATGAGCAAGGTTTTTCACCACGAGACAGTCAGCAAGGCGCTGGGCGTAAAAAAGGCGCAAAAAAGAAGGGTAATCGTTATAAGAAAGGCGTTTCTATATCCTTGCTTGATAGCAACAAAGATAAACTTTTTGGGCCATATAAGCAAAGTGCGCCAGCGAGTTTAATTAATATAGAAGTCGACGATGATGTTGTGGGTTATCTTGTTATTCCCAAAATTATTGTTGCTGATGACGCTTTAGATTTACGTTTTATAAAACAACAACGCCAACAATTTTTATGGATAGCTATACTCGTAACAGCTTCTGCTATTGTATTAGCTTTATTATTAGCCCAGCACTTTGTACGACCGATAAAGCATTTAGCAAAGCTAACCGATGCGGTTGCCAATGGTGATTACAGTACAAAAAGTACGCTGAATAGAAAAGATGAGCTAGGTGAGTTAAGTATACGTTTACATAGTATGACTCAGCAGCTAAAACTGGCAGAAGAGTCGCGTCGCCGTTGGGTTGCCGATTTTTCACATGAGTTACGCACTCCCCTTGCTATTTTACGTGGTGAAATAGAAGCCATACTAGATGGTGTGAGAAAAGCTGATCAAAATAATATTCGATCTTTGCATGAAGAAGTACAGCACTTGCAAAAGCTTATAGATGACTTGTATCAACTCAGTAATGCCGATGCAGGTGAAATGCAATATAAAAAAGAAGACATTAATTTAAAAGACATTATTGAAAGCGTGCTTGAGCATCATCAAGAGCGATTTAAACAAAAGAATATTCGTATGGTCAGCGATGTACATCAACAAGGTGACTTCACAATATGGGCCGATGAAACACGTTTGCAGCAGTTGTTTGATAACGTATTAAATAATAGCTATAAATATACCGATGATAATGGCGATATAAGTATTAGTTTACGTAAAGATACAAGCGATTATATTATTCGCATTAATGATAGTGCACCGGGTGTCAGCGATGCAGACTTACCTAAGTTGTTTGACTACCTATATCGCACTGAAGCATCACGTAATAGAAAAACAGGCGGTTCAGGTTTAGGTTTGGCTATATGCGCGCGCATAGTAGAAGCGCATAATGGCACAATAACAACAGAGCATTCATCATTAGGCGGTTTGGCAATCACTATTCGCTTACCTATAAGATAAAGAGTGACATTATATGGAAACAGTATTAATAGTTGAAGACGAAGAAAAATTAGCAAGCTTGTTACGCGATTACTTGCAACAAGCTAATTATGCAACACACTGGATTTCGCAAGGCGATGAAGCAGAAAGCTGGGTGAAAGAGAATAAGCCTGATGCTATTTTGTTAGACCTGATGTTGCCGGGTAAAGACGGCGTTAGTATTTGTAAAGGTATTCGCAGTTTTTCTAATGTGCCCATATTAATGGTAACAGCTAAAGTTGAAGAGATTGATCGTTTAATTGGTTTAGAGTTAGGTGCTGATGATTATATTTGTAAACCTGCTAGCCCTAGAGAAGTTGTTGCACGCGTTAAAACCGTTCTGCGCCGTGTTAACCCGCCAGAACTTGAGCAAGCCGGTATAAAAATAGATGAACGTAAAATGGAAGCCTCTTTTCAAGACAAGCACTTTGACTTAACCGCGGTTGAGTTTCAGCTGTTAACAAAAATGGTTAAAGAGCCGGGCAGGATTTTTTCTCGGGCACAATTGATGGATGCGATTTACAACGATAACCGCATTGTGAGTGATAGAACCATTGATAGCCATGTGAAAAAATTGCGTAAAAAGATTCACGGTGAGTTTGCTGAGATTGAATTTATTCATTCCGTTTACGGTGTTGGTTATAAATACGAAATTAGTCACAATTCATAATTGCTGCATAATTTATCCATAATCATTTGGCAATATACAATCTCTTTAAACAAACACGAGATTATAGAAATGAAATCGACCACAAAAGTAGTTATAGCCGCAATTAGTGCATTAATCATAGGCGCAACATCAACAGCTTATGCAATGAAAGATGGTGGCCATAAAGGGCATCATAAAAAACAAAGCATATTGAAAATGGCTGATGAATTGGCCCTGACGGATACACAGAAAGAGTCTATACAGTTGCTAGAAGCGCAATTCAAAGCTGATAAGACCGCTATGCGTGAAAGCAACCAAGATGCTGATCGTGAAACTAAACGCGAAGCAAAGCGCGCTTTACGTGACTCTTTTAAAGCACAGGTTAATGACATATTGACCGATGAGCAAGAAGCGAAGTTAGAAGAACTAAAAAAGAACCGTAAGGGCAAAAAGCACCGTCACTCAGACAGCTAGCATGCTTTTTACATCCTCAATTAATTGGGCGTTTACTACTTTTAAGTATAAACGCCTTATTTTTGTCTAGGTATTCATCCTTTTTACGCTGCATTACTGCAAGTTAACACAAGCAAAGTCTAGTGTCTGACCCTCTTTTCTGGGAGAATAGGCGCCGTTGTCACCTAGAAAGTCCCTCATGCCCAGTTTTCTTAAACCTATAAAAGCGCCAAACCTATTCGATTACCCTAAATATTGGGCTGAATGTTACGGTATTGCGCCTTATTTACCGATGACTCGCCAGGAAATGGATGAATTAGGCTGGGATAGTTGCGACATTATTATTGTTTGCGGTGACGCTTATGTTGATCACCCAAGCTTTGGAATGGCTGTTATTGGTCGATTCTTAGAGTCGCAGGGCTTTAGGGTGGGTTTAATTTGCCAACCAGACTGGCGCAGCGCAGACCCATTTAAAGAGTTGGGTAAACCCAATCTTTTCTTTGGTGTGAGTGCTGGCAATATGGACTCAATGATCAACCGCTATACCGCTGATAAACGCATGCGCAGCGATGATGCGTATACACCCGGTGGCGAAGGCGGTAAACGTCCGGATCGTGCAGTGATTGTTTATAGCCAACGTTGCAAAGAAGCTTATAAAGATGTGCCTGTTGTTATAGGCGGCATCGAAGCCAGTTTACGTCGCATAGCGCAGTACGATTACTGGAGTGATGAAGTTCGTCGTTCGGTACTTATCGACTCAACGGCCGATATCCTTTTATATGGCAATGCCGAAAGAGCGATTGCTGAAGTGGCGCATCAACTGTCTAACGGCCGGCATGTTGATGATTTAATTGATATACGCGGTACAACCGTTATTCGTCAAGCTGTGCCAGATGGCTGGACAGAGATAGATTCAACCCGCATTGATTGGCCGGGCAAGATAGATGTGATTAATAACCCTTATGAGTATGATCACGATAAAGCCAGTTGTAGTACCAAAGAAGAAGGTCAAGTTGATGTCAATATTAATGCCGATGCTGATACTAGCGCAGGCGTAAAAAAAGAACCGGCTGCACCAGTTAAGTCTGCTAACGTGACAGAGCAGGTTGTAAAAATAATACCTATGCCTGTACAAAGGCAGTTTGATATAGATGCGAAGAAAACGGTTATCCGCTTACCTTCATATGAAAAAGTCAGTAAAGACCCTGTGTTGTATGCGCATGCCTCTCGCATATTGCATCAGGAAGCAAACCCACATAACGCTAAGGTTTTGGTACAAAAACATGGCAAGCGTGAAGTATGGGTAAACCCGCCACCTATACCTTTAGAAACAGACGAGATGGACGGTGTATTTGGTTTGCAATACCAGCGTCGTCCGCACCCCAGTTATGGTGATGCGGTGATACCCGCATATGACATGATTAAAACTTCAGTGAACATTATGCGGGGCTGTTTTGGTGGCTGCACTTTTTGTTCTATTACTGAGCATGAAGGCCGTGTTATTCAAAGTCGTTCACAAGAATCTATACTAAAAGAAATAGAAGAAATTCGCGATAAAGTGCCTAACTTTAAAGGCGGTATATCTGACCTTGGTGGGCCCACCGCGAACATGTATCAATTGAAGTGTAATGATGATGATACACAAGCGAATTGTCGACGCTTATCTTGTGTTTATCCAACAATCTGTAAAAATTTAATTACCGACCATAGTCCAACAACAAAGTTGTATCGCAAAGCGCGTGAAATTCCGGGTATTAAACGCATCGCTATTGCATCGGGTTTACGTTATGACTTAGCTATAAAAGATCCCGAATATGTAAAAGAACTGGTTACACATCATGTTGGCGGTTATTTAAAGATTGCGCCCGAACACAGTGAAGATGCGACCTTGTCTAAAATGATGAAGCCTGGCATGGGTAGTTACGATACCTTTAAAGAAATGTTCGAACGCTTTTCAAAAGAAGCAGGCAAAGAACAATATTTAATTCCTTACTTTATTGCTGCGCATCCAGGCTGTACCGACGAAGAAATGGTTAACTTGGCTTTGTGGTTAAAGAAAAATAAATTCCGTGTAGACCAAGTACAAACTTTTTACCCATCGCCGATGGCATTAGCGACGGCTATGTATTACTCAGGCCGTAACCCTTTAAAACGTTTAAGTTATAAGCGCGGTGAAAAAGTTTTTGCAGCGAAAAATTTAAAACAGCGACGTTTACAAAAAGCCTTGCTACGCTACCATGATGATAAAGGCTGGGATGTTATTCGTGATGCACTAAAAGCTATAGGCCGTGCAGATTTAATCGGTGACGGTGAAAACCAATTGATACCCGCTGAGAAAAAAGGCCGTAGTTACACAGGTGGAAAAAATCGCAGTAACCGTAGTGGAAAAACGCGCTTTAATAAAGCGCGCGGTAGCCAATGGAGCGGTAAGCTTATTAAATAGTTTGTTCTTGCCTGCTAAGTTTGCTTGTAAAAACAGATTAAGTTTCTGCAGCATGTCTTACTCCGATTAAAGGAGTGAGAACTAAAGCAAGGTAAATAGAATTAAAAAATACATTTGTTGCAACACCTGATG
>JAHDBX010000125.1:0-2084 GCA_020630145.1 Gammaproteobacteria bacterium
TAACACCAACGGTCGCACCTAAACCAGTACCATTTAAGCCCGTGTGTGCGTCTATAGCAAAATCTATCGCCTGAACGGATCCAACAGTGACAAAAGAAGACAGCAGTATGGCTGTTGCATATAGCTTGTGAAAGCAACTTTTCTTCGTGATTTTCATAAATAACCCCTTATCTTTTAATTAGTATTATAACGGCGCTTCTTTTTTTTTCTGTGACAAATACAGCGAAACGGTCTTTTTTGTTTATAATTGCCATATGCAAACTAAATGCCCACAATGCACCACTACTTTTAATGTGTCTGAACAACTATTAGTTGTCGCTAATGGTCAGGTGCGCTGTTCACAATGTAAACACGTTTTCGATGGGCGGCTACATTTGCTTGACCATAATAAGCAAAAATCGGTTAAAAGTAATGTTAATGACTTTTCTGTAGCTGATATTAAACGGCGTATTAAAAACCATGGTACATCTGTTAGGTCAAACTATTTATGGTTATTAGCGGCATGCTGTGTCATCAGCATTTTGTGTATGCAGTTGATCTGGATTAATAAGAACAGTTTGGCTGAACACCCTCGTTTTGGTCATATAATCATAGACACTTGCAACCGCATTCCACAATGCGGAATTGAGGATAAACGCGATAACAGCGCATTTTCGCTGGCAACCAGACAAATATATAGCCACCCCAATGAAGAAAATGCACTAATACTCAGCGCCAGTTTCTCTAATCAAGCTGATTTCGCGCAACCTTTTCCACTATTATTGGTGAGCATGACAGACAAGCAAGGAGAAGTTATTGCAGAACGGTACTTCAAGCCAACAGAATACCGTGTTGAACTAGAACAGTCTGAACCTGAGTACTCCTATAATGGCATTGCATTAATGCAAGCGAATGAATCGATCAATATCAATTTAGCCCTCGCGGACCCTGGCAAAGACGCACTTGCCTTTGAAATAGATTTTTTATAAGTTTTCATTATGTTTACAATTGGTCCATATCAATTCAACAACATTTTAGCGCTATCACCCATGGCCGGCGTGAGCGACAAGCCATTCAGGCAAATTTGCCGAGAAGCTGGAGCAGGGTTTACCTATACTGAGATGCTGACAGCCAAAACGGATTTATGGGAAAGTCGCAAATCGCAGCAACGTCTTGATTTTATTGATGAACCTGAGCCAAGAATTGTACAAATTGCAGGCACTGAACCTGCTCAATTAGCTGACGCAGCACAAAAAGCCGTTAATCTTGGCGCACAGATTATAGATATCAATATGGGTTGCCCAGCCAAAAAAGTCTGTAAAAAGCTTGCTGGTTCAGCACTTATGAGGGATGAAAGCCTAGTTGCAGACATACTCGAGACGGTTGTTAAGCGCGTATCTGTGCCTGTTACCCTAAAAACACGCACAGGTTGGGATGACAGCAACAAAAACGTACTCAATATCGCTAGAATAGCTCAGGAATGTGGCATACAGGCAATCGCTATCCATGGTAGAACACGTACTGAGGCCTACAAAGGCTTTGCTAAATACGAGCTCATTGCTGAGGCCAAAAGTCGCCTAAATATACCCGTTTTAGCCAATGGTGATATAGACAGCGCCAAAAAAGCTGCTTCGGTATTAAAGGAAACAGGGGCAGATGGACTATTAATTGGCAGGGGTGCACAAGGTAAACCATGGATTTTTAAAGAAATAAATCTATTTTTAAGGCATAATCAATTGACAGAATCGCCATCAATTGATCAAATTCGTGACACGGTATTAAAACACCTTAAACTGATCTATGCACACTACGGACCGGTGGCTGGTACTCGCATTGCGCGTAAGCACATTGGCTGGTACCTAAATGGTCAATTTGAATCTGTAAGACAGCAGGTTAACCAAGAGGAACAACCTGATAATCAATATAAAGTGATGCAGCAATTTTATGGAAAGCAGATTGCAGCGTACAATAAGAAAGAGGTTATAAATTAAATGAGTCCTATATTTGACCGCTCAAAAGATAGTACTACTACTGAATCGCCCGTTGACGAAGAAAGACGCCAACAGCCATTTAAAACATCAGTTGAAATTGCCATGCAACTGTAC
>JAHDBX010000125.1:2094-5937 GCA_020630145.1 Gammaproteobacteria bacterium
ATTTCGCTCGAGGCAACCAAAGCAAAGCATCTGAGTACTTAGGCATTAACCGCGGTACTTTACGCAAAAAATTAAAGGAGCATGGATTAGAGAAGTAATTGCCCTGCATTTCTAGTTCAATTCTCAAAATAAAGCGCAAACTATTGCGCTTTATTTGTTTATAAACCGCTATAATTCGCGTTTTTCGTAATCTCTAAAAGCAAACCTATACCTATGTCCATCACTACCATAAAACGCGCGCTAATTAGCGTGTCAGACAAAACAGGCGTAATCGAGTTCGCCCAAATTTTACAACAACACAATGTGCATATTCTATCCACTGGCGGCACAGCTAAATTAATGGCTGAAGCTGGCATTGAAGTAACGGAAGTATCTGATTACACAGGCTTTCCTGAAATGATGGCAGGCCGAGTAAAAACGCTGCATCCTAAAATTCACGGTGGTTTATTAGGCCGTAGAGGTATTGATGCCGAGGTTATGGAAAACAATGATATTGGTGAGATTGATCTATTAGTGGTTAATCTTTATCCATTTGCGCAAACCATTGCTAAAGATAATTGCACTTTAGATGACGCAATAGAAAATATCGATATTGGTGGGCCAGCCATGTTGCGCTCGGCTGCTAAAAACCATGCTTCTGTTGGTGTTATTGTTGACCCCAGCGACTACGCAAAAGTCACTGATGAACTACAACACAATAAAGGCGGCATTAGTTTAGCTACACGCTACCAACTCGCGTGCAAAACCTTTGCTCATACAGCACATTACGACAGCACCATCGCCAACTACCTTGCTAAACAGGCTGATGCAGCAGAAGAGCATTTCCCTGAAAAAGTTACGCTAGGTTTTAGCAAAGCACAAGACATGCGTTATGGTGAAAACCCCCATCAACAAGCGGCCTTTTACACCGAAGCCAATATTAAAGAGCCAAGTATTGCTACGGCTAAGCAATTACAAGGTAAGGCACTCTCATATAATAATATTGCTGATAGCGATGCGGCACTAGAATGTGTTAAACAGTTTGCTGAGCCTGCTTGTGTGATCGTTAAACATGCCAACCCATGTGGCGTTGCCATTAATGATTCTTTGCTAGAAGCCTACGACAGAGCATTCCAGTGTGACCCTACGTCTGCCTTTGGTGGCATTATCGCGTTTAACCAGACCTTAGACACTGAAACAGCTCAAGCGATTATTGATCGTCAATTTGTAGAAGTGATCATTGCGCCCACTATTGCAGATGGCGTAGAAGCGGTTATTGCCGCCAAAAAGAACGTTCGTTTGCTAGTAACTGGCCAATGGTCTACACCTAACGCTGCTTTTGATTACAAGCGTGTTAACGGGGGGTTACTAGTACAAGACCGTGATTTAGGCATGATCACTGAGAGCGACCTTAAAGTCGTCAGTAAACGCCAACCCAAGGCTGATGAAATGCGTGATATGTTGTTCGCATGGAAAGTGGCTAAATTTGTTAAATCTAACGCGATTGTATATAGCAAAAACCAACAAAGTATTGGAGTAGGCGCAGGTCAAATGAGCCGCGTTTATTCAGCCAAAATCGCCGGTATCAAGGCTGCTGATGAAAACCTGGAAGTAAAAGGTTCCGTCATGGCATCAGATGCTTTCTTCCCGTTCCGCGACGGTATTGATGCTGCTAACCAAGCTGGCATAACAGCCGTTATTCAACCCGGCGGCTCAATGCGTGACGATGAAGTTATCGCAGCGGCAGACGAACACGGCATGGCGATGGTATTTACAGGCATGCGTCACTTCAGACACTAAAAATACAATGACAATCAAACACAAAAAATGCCCGCATTAGCGGGCATTTTTTGTGTTCGCATCGAGCCAGTTACATCGCTTCCAATTCGATCCAGCGCTCTTCACACTTCTCTAACTTCGTCTGCTTTTCACGCAAAGCATCCATAACTGGCTGCGTTTCTTCATACGCTTTATCATAGAACCCGGCGACCGTTGTTTGCTCTTGCAAAACAGCAATCTCTTTTTCAAGCTTCTCAATTTGGCCAGGCAACAAATCTAACTCTCGTTGCAATTTGTAACTCAGCTTTTTTTTCACAGGCGCAGCGACCGTAAGCGTTTCAACGTTATCAGTTTGCCTAATCACACTATTGGGGCTTTCTTTATCTTCTAAAGTAAGTCCTCGTTTCACCCAGTCGCTATAACCGCCCACATAATGCTGTACATGGTTATTTTCTTCAAATACTAAGGTGCTTGTAACCACATTATCTAGAAAGTCCCTATCATGGCTTACAACAATTAAGGTTCCGTTGAACTCAACTAACTGCTGCTCTAGTACCTCAAGCATTTCAACATCGAGGTCATTAGTGGGCTCATCTAAAATTAAAAAATTAGTCGCTCGCGTAAACATCTTCGCTAACAAAATGCGATTACACTCACCACCTGATAAGGCTTTAACCGGCGTTAAAGCGCGTTTAGGGCTAAATAAAAAGCTTTTCAAATACCCTACCACATGGCGTTCTTTACCATTGATAGTTATATAATCTTTGCCATCGCTAACATTATGCGCAACGCTTTTCTCCATATCAAGTTCACGGCGAATTTGGTCGAAGTAACCGATTTCTAAAGCCGTACCTAATTTAACAGAGCCTTCATCCGGTTCAACTTCACCTAATAAAATGCGCAGCAAGGTACTTTTGCCCACACCATTATTGCCAATTAAACCAATGCGATCACCTCGCATTATTTTTAAGCTAAAATCTTTAATTAAGGTTTCACCACCATAACCATGCGTAATATTGCGTGCTTCAATCACTTTGCGGCCTGATTTTTCGGCCGTTTCGACTTGTATCCGCGCTTTGCCCTGGCGCTTAATACGTTTACTGTATTCAAGGCGCATCGCTTCAAGCGCACGCACTCGGCCTTCATTACGCGTACGACGCGCTTTAATACCTTGCCTTACCCACGTTTCCTCTTGCGACAAGCGTTTATCAAACAGTTTGTTTTGCGTATCTTCTTCTGCATTGGCTTTTTCTTTTAACTCTAGGTAGTTTTTGTAGTTACCCGGCCAACTAATTAATATACCCCGGTCTATTTCAACAATACGTGTCGCTAAACGCTGTAAAAAGGAACGATCATGTGTAATAAAGATTACGCTGCCTTTATAGCCACGAACCATATGTTCCAGCCATTCAATGGTGCTGATATCTAAATGGTTTGTTGGTTCATCAAGCAATAGCACTTCTGGCTTCGATACTAATGCCTTACCTAAACCTACACGTCGTTGCCAGCCGCCAGATAAGTCGCCCAAGCGCTTATTCGCGGGTAAGTTGAGTTGCGAAATAATAGTATCGACTTTAGATTGAAGATCCCACCCTCCACTGGCATCAATCTGCTGCTGCAAAGCTTGCATATCATGCATGCCTTGTTGATCAAGATCTTGTTGAGATAAAGCCTCGAACTGCTCAATTAAACCCTTCTGATAAGACAGTCCCTGCTCAACAACCTCTGCAACGGTTAAATTAACATCACCAGGCAGCTGCTGGTCAAGCTTACTAATACGTAGATTCTGCCTAAACTGAATTTCGCCGCTATCCGCTTGCTGCTGCTTTGTAATTAACTTCAGCATCGTTGATTTGCCCGCCCCATTACGGCCAATCAAGCAAACACGCTCGTTAGGTTCTAAAACAAAGTTCGCTAGGGTAAGTATTTTTTGTTCGCCAAACTCGAGCGACACATCGTTGAAGGTGATTAGGGACATAAAAAAGACAAATAATAAAAGAAGCGTATATTATACAAGGATAAATAAATTGATAGCTTTATCGCAAAAAGAAGTCACTTTGCCACGAAACTTGCAATGACAAATGC
>JAHDBX010000126.1 GCA_020630145.1 Gammaproteobacteria bacterium
AGCCTATGTGTTAGAAGGTTTGGTTGTGCGTATACAACGTTTAAAAATTCCCCGCGTGATTGCTGTGTTGATTGTGTTCTTACTTTTTATACTGATACTGACTATCGTATTGTTCGGTATGTTGCCGGTGCTTTTCCAACAAGTTATCGACTTATTTAGAGAGTTACCAACTATTTTGACTAGCACAAAAGATAGGCTTATTTTGTTGGCAAATGAATACCCTGCTATTGTTTCAATAGAGCAGGTGGATGAAATCATCGAAAGTATTCGCCAGCAGATAGTCGCTTATGGTCAGCATATTGTGTCATTTTCACTTGCTTCAGCCGTCGATATTATTACATTTATGATTTATATCGTGCTTGTGCCTTTGATGGTGTTCTTTGTTTTAAAAGATAAAAGTATTATCTTGTCTTGGTTTGCACGTTTTGCACCTGAACAAGGGGCTTTAGTAAAGTCTGTTTGGAGCGGTGTAGATGTGAAAATTGGTAGTTATATACGTGGTAAGTTTATTGAAATTGGCTTGTTGTGGTCAGTGACGTATATGGTCTTTTTGTTTATGGGGCTAAACTACTCTTTCCTATTGAGTTTCTTAGTTGGCATTTCAGTGATTATCCCTTTTGTTGGTGCTGTAGTGGTCACGCTACCCATTGCCATTATTGCGTTTTTCCAGTGGGGCCTAGACCCTAAAACAGGCTATATATTAATCGCTTATCTTGTTATTCAAATTATTGATGGCAACCTGTTAGTGCCTATTCTATTTTCTGAGGTCGTCAATTTGCACCCTGTTGCTATTGTGATAGCGATTGTATTTTTTGGTGGCATATGGGGCTTATGGGGTGTGTTTTTTGCTATCCCATTAGCGACGGTAGTTGATGCCTTGATCAATGAGTTGGTTGATCGAGATAATGCACAGCAAGTATAAAGTACATTATTCTTTAGAGCGTATCTGAAGCATAGTCAGCTAGTCGAGAACGTTCACCGCGTAGTAGGGTTACATGCCCACTGTGCTCCCAGTGTTGAAACTTGTCTACAACATAGGTTAAACCCGATGTAGTTTCTGTTAGATAAGGCGTATCAATCTGAGCTACATTGCCAAGGCACACAATTTTAGTACCTGGGCCTGCACGTGTAATTAAGGTTTTCATTTGTTTAGAGGTTAAGTTTTGCGCCTCATCAATAATTAAATAGCGATTCATAAATGTTCGGCCGCGCATAAAATTTAATGAGCGAATTTTAATACGACTCATAATTAAGTCATTCGTTACATTACGTTCCCATGAATTCATATTGCTCGAGCTTTTATGTTTGCTTTCTGTTTCGCTGAGTACTTCGAGGTTATCCATCAAGGCGCCCATCCATGGTGTCATTTTCTCTTCTTCAGTACCGGGTAGAAAGCCAATATCTTCGCCAACCGAAATAGTAACGCGGGTCATAATGATCTCTCTATACAGATTACTATCAAGTGTTTGGCTTAAGCCTGCTGCTAAAGCGAGCAAGGTTTTTCCCGTTCCAGCTGTGCCTAATAAGGTAACGAAATCGACCTCAGGATCCATGAGTAAGTTGAGCGCATAATTTTGTCGATTGTTACGAGCATTAATTCCCCAGACTTGCTTATTAGTTTGGCTGTAGTCTTTGCAGATTTCAATAATGGCATGGTCTTCATGTTTTTCTCGAACAATAGCGTTGAATTTTTGCTCGTCATTAATAGCAATAAACTGATTAGCAAACCAGTTATTGGTTTCATCACCTTCAACACGGTAAAAAGTTCGGCCTTCTTCTTGCCATGAGTCCATATTTTTAGCATGTTTATCCCAAAATTCGGCTTCGTATTCGCTAACGCCAGTATGGAGTAGGTCAACATCGTCTAGCGCTTTATCGCTAAAATAATCCTCTGCATTGAGTCCAAGTATCTTTGCTTTAATACGCAGGTTAATATCTTTGCTGACCAAGGTAACATTATGATCCTTAGATTGTTCCAGCATATAGGCTGTACGTAGGATGTGGTCATCGGCTTTGTAGCCGGGTAGTTCAGGTAAGTTTTCTTGGGTAAATGTTTGATCTGTTTGTAAAATTAAAGCGCCTTCTGCATGAGATAGACTGCCATTATTATCACCATTTTTAGGTAGGTGTGAATGGAAGTTATGTAAGGCAATCCCTTCTTTTATTTGTTCGTTACTTGCATCTCGTACTAGTTCATCAATAAAGCGGCTGGCTTGGCGAGCATTACGCGCGACTTCAGAGCCTCCTTTTTTTATACCGTCAAGTTCTTCAAGGACAGCCATTGGTATAAACACATTGTGCTCGTGAAAACGAAAAAGAGCAGAAGGGTCGTGCAGAAGTACAGACGAATCTAAAATAAAGAGGCGCATGCGAAGCTCCGATTAGTGAGTCAAGTGTTTAAGAAAGTGCTTTTACAGCGTCTAATACTTCGCTTACATGTTCTTTTACTTTTACTTTACGCCACTCATTAACTAGCTTGCCTTCGGTATTGATTAGAAATGTACTACGTTCTATACCCATATATTCTTTACCGTATAGCTTTTTTAATTTAATCACATCGAATATTTTGCAGATTGTTTCGTCTTCATCAGATAGTAATTCAAAAGGGAAATCGAACTTGGCTTTGAAGTTTTCATGTTTCTTAATACTGTCTTTTGAAACGCCTAAAATCTCTGTATTGAGTTTACTAAATTGCTTATAGTTATCTCGAAAATCCTGACCTTCCTGTGTACACCCCGGTGTATTGTCTTTAGGGTAAAAGTAAATCACGAGATTTTTACCTTTAAAATCTTTTAGGGATAATGTTTGGTCGCCTGTAGCTGGAATAGAAAATGCAGGTACTTTCTTACCAAGAGATGCAATTTTGCTCATATTTGTCCTTATTTTAGGTTAAGTCTTTTGACTTATAATCCAGCAGAAAAGGCTGCATGTCAATCGTGTGTTTTTGATAGAAATCGTATAAAATAGCGGGCTAGTTGCGCTTTGGCGCTTTTATTTTATCTTGAGTAGGTTTTGTTATGTTTACAGGTAGTATGGTTGCTTTAGTTACACCGATGAATGCTGATTTCAGCGTTGATTATGCTGCTTTAGATAAACTTATCGCGTTCCACTTAGAGAATGGCACTGATGCCATTGTTGCTATGGGTACAACAGGTGAATCTGCAACGCTAGACGTTGCTGAGCATACCGCCGTAATTGAACGCACGATTAAAGTTGTTGCTGGCCAAGTGCCTGTAATTGCAGGCACGGGTGCCAATGCAACGTCTGAAGCCATGCATCTAACACGTCATGCTGCTGCAGCTGGCGCAGATGCGTGTTTGTTAGTCACGCCTTATTACAATAAACCTACACAAGAAGGTCTTTATCAGCACTATAAAACCATTGCTGAAGCCGTGGATGTACCGCAAATCTTATATAACGTGCCGGGGCGTACGGCTATTGATATGCAGGCTGATATTACAGTTAGATTAGCTGAAATCAGTAATATTGTTGCGATTAAAGAGGCCTGTGGTGATATACAAGTAGAGCGTACCAAAGAGATTGTTGAGCGTTGTGGTGAAAAAATTGTTGTTCTGTCAGGGGATGACGATCAAACTATTCCGTGTATGAAGGTAGGTGCTTTAGGCACTATTTCTGTTACGGCTAATGTTGCGCCAAGGCAAATGCATGATATGTGTGCCGCCGCCTTACAAGGTAACTGGGCTGAAGCAGACAGACTTAACGCACTGTTAAGCCCTTTGCATAGTCAATTGTTTGTTGAGTCTAATCCTACACCCGTTAAGTGGGCTTTGGCCCGTATGGGTCTAATGGAACCAACGCTGCGTTTGCCACTCTTACCTTTGTCTGAGTCACAACATCAAGTTGTTGAGGCTGCATTGAAAGACTCCGCAATACTTTAATATCGAGCAAGGTTAAATTTTGTACAAATTCATTTCTCTTATACCTGTTGTATGTGTATTAGCAGCATGTAGCTCTAACAATGTTATTGAAAATTCTGCCTACCTTGAAAGCAAAACATTGCCACCTTTAGCTATACCAGCTGATTTAGCAGAGTTTAGCTTGAACAGTATTTATCCAATTCCTGCTTTAGATGTTTCAGTTATGGGTAAAACGCCTGAAGAGTTAGAAACCTTGAAGAGCCCACCTGATTTATTAGGTTTGTAAGCTTTACAGGCCTTGTGGTGCATTTTTGTGACACAAATATCACTATTTTGGTTTACAAGTGTGTTTTTACACCTTTTTTGACACAAAAATGTCATAAAGGTAGGTATAAATTTTTCATTTAAAATTATAGCCTAGTAGTAAAAAAATTGTTTCTTTTGTAAGTGTTTGATAAGTAAGCAATTTTTAATAAGGTAAGGGCTTTAGTTTATTTGTATTGTTTGGGACTTTTTTCTCTCTAACTTGCATAGCTAGTATAGAAATGTTCAAATCTGAACACGCTATATATAGCGGTTTCAAGAACGAGGGTAAACCAATATCCGTTAAGCATTTAGAAAAAATAAAAATAAAGTGCTAGCGATGAGGATATTGAGGGGGCGGAAAAACCGACTGATGTCGGTTTTTTTGTGCGCGCGATTTGTGTATTTAGTCTATATCTAATGAGTGCTTATGCAGCTCTTTTTTTGCTCGCAAATAGGCCTTATTCTGTGCCTTTACATATGTTTTCGTTGGAATGACTTCGGTCACTTCAATGCCACCTGCACGTAGCTGTTCTACTTTTTGAGGGTTGTTTGTGTGTAAGCGAACTTTATTGATGCCAAGTGTTTTAAGCATATCTATTGCACTATCAAAGTCGCGCTCATCGTCTTCAAACCCAAGCATGCGGTTAGCTTCAAAAGTATTTATACCTTTCTGCTGAAGAGCATATGCGTCGAGTTTAGCGTGTAAGCCAATCCCTCGGCCTTCTTGAAACAAGTAAAGCAGTAGGCCATGGTCATTTTTGGCCAAATCAATAAACTCGTGCATTTGTTCTTTGCAATCACAATGGGATGAGTTTAGCGTTTCACCCGTAAAACACTGAGAATGCAGCCTTACTAAGGGAATACTATCGCTTTGCGCCTCATCACCATATTTAATGGCGATATCCTGTGTTGTAGAAAAAGTGTGTACAATACCGGACGCGGTTTCATCGTACAATTTCACGGAATTTTTAATCTTCATGTTTTAATGACAGTACAAGCAAGAAATGAATCCGCAATTATAAATGAATCTAGGTGGTTGAGATGCAAAATATTGATAAAGCGGCTCATGTTTATAAGGAGTTGCTAGAACTTGTCGGTGAAGACACTGAACGAGATGGTTTAAAAGATACGCCTATGCGCGCTGCTAAGGCTATGGCATTTCTGACGAAAGGTTATGAGCAAGATTTGCAAACAGTGACCAAATGGTTATCGTCAAGAATATAGAGCTGTATTCCCTATGTGAGCATCATTTACTGCCATTTACAGGTACTTGTCATGTAGGCTATTTGCCAACAGGTAAGGTTATTGGTTTGTCTAAAATTGCTCGTATTGTTGACATGTATGCGCGCCGTTTACAAATACAAGAAGGCCTCACTCAGCAAGTCGCTGAAGCTATTATGGAGGTTACAGGTGCTTTAGGGGTAGGTGTCATTATTGAAGCACGCCATATGTGCATGATGATGCGTGGCGTAGAAAAACAAAATTCCAGCATGAAAACATCGGTTATGTTGTGTAGTTTTAGAGCTAACCAGTCCACTCGTAATGAGTTTTTGAATTTAGTTTCATCAAATATATAAGATATAGGGCTTTACCTATTAATAGGTAAAGCCACATTTCCAGGTTTGTGTTTGAAACAATATATTTTTATCGATCGACTTATTCACAAGAAAATCTTATTTTGTTGACTTTTAAGTAATACAAAGGTGTTT
>JAHDBX010000127.1 GCA_020630145.1 Gammaproteobacteria bacterium
GAAACCTATTTCTTTACAGGCAGATCAAATAGACAAAATTATTAAAGCAAGAGATGCGAATAATGTCTTAGTCTCAGAAGGCTTTATGGTGACGTATCATCCGCAGTGGCATAAAGTGCGGGAGCTAATTTCAGAAGGAGCAATTGGCAAGTTAAAACATGTGCAGTCTGCATTTACTTATTTTAATAAGGATGCAAATAACATGCGAAATATAGCTGAATTAGGCGGTGGGGTTTTGCCTGATATTGGTGTATACCCAACTGTAGTTACGCGATTTGCAACAGGCTTAGAGCCTACTAGAGTGTCAGCAAATGTTGAGTATGATGCTAAGTTTAGTACGGATTGCTATGCAAGTTGCCGCACAGACTTTGGTAAATTTGAAATGAGTATGTATTTGTCAACACAGCTATCCAATCGTCAGGATATTGCATTTCATGGTGATAAAGGTTGGATACAGGTCACGGCTCCTTTTAATGCTGGCTTGTATGACGACGATAGAGTGTATTTGCATAATATTGACCACAGTGAAGTACAAACCTTTCGTTATTCGGGTGTTAACCAATATGTTTTACAAATTGAGGCATTTTCAGCGGCAGTATTCTCAAATAATGCTTCAGGTATTTTTTCTTTAGAAAGCTCGAAGCAAAATCAAAAGTTAATCGATGCCATATATAAAGCTGGTGAAACAGCTGCATGGGAAACGGTTTAAATTTTATATGTAGGCCCAATACTGATAAGTAGCCTTTTAGTATGACAAAGACAATTAATGAGACGGGCAACCCAGCCAAAATAAGGCAATTAAACCGTAATGCTGTTCTACGTTATATTCGTAGTCATCGTTTATGTTCTCGTATTGAGCTTATTAAGCAGCTTGAGCTTGCGCCTGCAACAATTTCAGCCGTAGTCGGAGATTTGTTGGATGAAAAGCTTTTAATTGAAGTCAGCCCAAATGATAAGCTGAAACCGGGTAGGCCAACAAAGAAAATAGCGCTAAATGCTAATGCCGCATATGTACTTGGCATTTCTTTAAGGATTGAGAGTAATATCTTGTATATAGATAGTAGCTATAGCAATTATTGTGGTGATATTGCAGTTGCCAATAGCTATGAATGTGAAGACGCGAGTAAGCTTGAGCTCATTCTTTCAACTATTTTTCAAGCCGTAGACGAACTATGTGCTTTATTGGGTGATGACGTTTCTATTTTAGGTTTGGGCTTGGGCGTGCCAGGGGTTGTGCATAATGAATCGATTGTATTTGCCCCCAACATTCCTTGTATAGCTGGAAATGATCTGTATCAAAAAGTAAATGCATATAAAAATTTCCCTATTTTTTTGGAAAACGATGTAAACCTATTATTAGTGACTCGGCTTGAAAGTCTCCCAGAGTTAAGACCCTTAAATATTGCTTATGTTTATATTTCTCAAGGTGTCGGTGCTGCTATTGCTTTGAAAAATGAGTTATGGAAATCATCGGGTTGGTCTGGAGAAATTGGGCATTTGGCTTTGCCCTACGAAGAGGGGGAGTATAAGTCTTTAGAATGGCTAAGCAGCTTGGATGGCTTCTTATCAACAAAGCTTGCGGAGCAGGGCATCTATTTTGATGCTAGTTATGCCTTATCACCAGACGTTTTCGAGCTGCCCTCAGTAAAGCGTGTTATGGAGAAGTATTCATATTATTTATCACTTGCTGTTCAAGTGTTGAATGCCTCATTCGATTTCGATAAAGTTTTTATCAATTTGCCGAGTCAGTCGGTGTTGGCATATTGTATGCCTTTGTTATTAAGTCACATTGAGTCATCTCCCTTAAGTATTGCTGTTGAGGTGGATAAAGCAGATCATCAGCTGGTTGCCTGTGGTTCAGCATTGTTGGCTTTAAGGCATATATTGGCTATGCAATATAGTCGATAATTGGTATAAATGAATTATTCCTTTTTTGATAAATACTTATATAAATCAATAGCTTAACTATACTTTGTCTTTTTTAGTTTAACTGGCTAGTTAAATTTCATATTGACAAATAGAGCTTGATTAGTTAATTTATTCACAAAGTGAATTAATTAACTAAGGTTTAATAGTATGTCTTTTTGTATTGCTGCTGATATTGGTGGGACGAACGGTCGGTTTTGTGTTTATGATAATACGACAAAAGAGTTAATAGAGTATAAAAGCTATCGCTGTGCAGACTTTGATACGTTCGAAAGCCTGTTAAGTTATTACTTGAACAGTTTGTCGATAGATATCCCGAAGCAAGCTGTTATTGCTATTGCGACTCATGTAAGCAGTGACTATATTGAATATACTAATTTAGATTGGAACTTTAGTGTCAGTGATGTAGCGAAAACGTATAAGTTCGAGTATTTAAAATTCATTAATGATTTTACGGCAGTATCTTTAGCTGTACCTTCGCTGAACAGTGAGCAATTGATTCAGGTCGGAGAATACAAAGTAGATGTTGCTGCTGAATCACCTTTTGCTAAAGCAATTATTGGTGCTGGAACTGGCCTTGGTGTGTCAGGCTTATTGCCAAGCCAAGGCGCTTGGGTGCCAATACAAGGCCAAGGTGGGCATGTTGTTTATGGTCCAAATAATGAGTTTGAAGTAGAGCTATTTAAATATATATCAAATGAGTATGGTTATGTATCAGCAGAAAACTTATTAAGCGGTAATGGTTTGCAGTTACTTTACCAAGCCGTAGCATTTGTAAATGGTTCAGAGGCACAGGCTTTCAGCGCAGCAAATATTACTAGTAATGGCTTGGATGGTAGTAGTGATGACTGCCTAAGTGCGCTAAATACATTTTGTGGTATCTTTGGTTCAGTAGCTAGCGACTTGGTGCTTACATTAGGAGCCAGAGCAGGGTTATATATAGCTGGCGGCGTAGTGAACCATATGCAGGACTTCTTTGCTAATAATGAAAACTTTCACAATAGGTTTAACAGAAAGGGTTGTATGACGCCTTATATGGAAGATATACCCGTAGCGATTATTTCTGATACTAACGTTGGTTTGTTGGGCGCTTTAGCTAGTCGGGAAAGCCGTTTCCAGTCTTTAGGTGTTACTTATACTCAATAGTAAAATTAATTAAGATGTTCTACCTTGAATGTAAGAGGCATAATCTGGGATTTCTCTTTCATAAGCAGTATTCACTAATTCTGATGAAATTAAATAATCTGCAGAAGCAGGGTTACACGCAACGGGTATATTCCATAGTGTTGCTAAACGTAGCAAGGCTTTTATGTCTGGGTCATGTGGTAATTGTGCTAAGGGATCCCAGAAAAAAATTAAAAGATCAATATCGCCTTCCGATATTTTGGCGCCGATTTGTTGGTCGCCGCCAAGTGGACCACTAATAAATTTTTCTACTTTGTTTGGGAATATAGCCTCAAGAGTATGGCCTGTTGTACCGGTTGCATATAAATTATGCTTAGCTAATGCCTGCTGGTTCTTTTTAACCCATGCTTGTAAAGCAGGTTTCATGTTGTCGTGTGCAACTAAAGCGATGTGTTTAGTTTTATTCAGTGCAGCAATCTTGGTTTTCAAAGCAGTACCCGCTAATATTCGTTTTACTGATTATATTAGCAATATTACTTAATGGCAATGTAAAGCGTTTTGTTGTCAAGTTAATATACTATCTCTTATCGAGTATCGCTAGTTAATAGCATTACTGCCACTATCTTTTTTATTTATCAATTCAGAAGTGATTACTTGCATATGTTCGGCAGAGTTGGATATGCTCTCTATATATTCACGTATATCATTGTCTAGCTCATTGCTATGTTTTTCATTAAATTTAACAGTGTAATTAGTAATATCTTGCAGCGATTCTTGTAAATCTTTTGAAATAAACTTTTCAACATGTAATAACTCATTATTAACGGATTTCAACTTCTTAACGAGGCTTTTATGTTCAGTAATATCTTTTGCTATACATAAAATAAATTTTTCACCTTTGGCATTTTTGAAACGAATTTTTTCAGCATGAATAATACGTGTTTTTTTGTCTGGCGTTAATACTGTTTCGATAGACTCGGACCGGCCATTGGCAAATGCTTCTCTATCCATTTTAAGCAATATTTCTTGATTTTCTTTGTTATATTCTTCAAATGTTGTATATCCAACCATTTTACTTTGCTTTTCTTTGGGGTGGATATTAATGAAAGCTGTATTGGCTTCAATGATATTGAAGTTTTCATCTTTAACGAAAATTAGATCTGGGTTACTGTTGATAACTAACTTAAAAAAATTGTTAGACTCTTCTAGCTTAGTTATTAAAATTTCTTTTTCTTCAGATCGAATTTTTTTAGTAATAATGTTACCAATTGATTGTGAAACTAAGTTTACAATCGATTTTTCTTTATCTGTAAAAGGTTTAGTTTTTTTATTGGCTTTGCTAAAACTTATAGTGCCAAACATTTTGTTTTCTGAGTAAAAACAATCGCCAATATATGTATTGAATTTAAATTTCTTATAGCAAGGGTGATTGGAAAAATCTGATTTTGAGAAGTCGTGCCATGAATTTTGCTTTTTTGATGTGCAAACTATATCACTGTAAGTTTCTGATAGTTTATGCTGTGTTTTAGGTTTTATTAAGTCAGAAGGGTATGAAAATAAAACAATGTTAGTATCATCTATTATTTGATTGATCGATCCTTGTTCTAAGTTGAGATACTGTGTTGTAAGCGTTAATATTTTCTCCATTTTTTCGATATAGCTTAATTCAAAGCTTGAAGAAATATTATTGATGTCATTTAATATTCTTTCTTCATTTTTTTCGTCACTAATGTCTTTAATGAAACAGTAGTAGCCATTAAATATACCTATTTCATTCACTGCCCGTATTAAAGAAACCTCCAGGTATACTATTTCTCCATCTTTTCTTATGGTGCGTACTTTAGTAAAGCTTTTTCCAGAGTTGAACATGTCACTAAAGGCTTTTTCATATACCTTTTGGTCATCATAATGAATAATGTTACGCCAGTCTTTTTTTATTAGCTCTGATTGTTTGTAGCCAGTCAAACTCGAAAAGGACTCGTTAATAATTATAAATTGTCTATTTTTATCTATTTTTGCTATGCCTTCTACTGACTTGGAAATAGCATCTTGCATAGAGGCCAGTTGCTGGTATGGGCGCATTACTATCTTTTTTCCAAAAATATAGAGTATTAACGTAACTACAATAAAACTAAATAGTATGTTTATTACAATGCTGAAAAACAACGTTCTTTTTTCTTTAATAAGAAAACTGTTGTTATATATGTAACTAATTTCAAGGTTGTAGTTTTCTATAATGCTTCGTGTTTCTTTTGTGTTTTCCGTTTCATTGTAGTTAGACTTAATATATTCTGTTTGATCTATGCTGCGGTATTTTATAGCTATATTTTCACTGTTAATAATACTTCTTCCAAACACAATTTTGGGATCTGCATTAAATGATGCTAATAAAATGCCTTCTCTCTCTTGTCCATATATTATAGGCACAGCTAATTTAAAGGTGGGTTTTTGCTTAGTATTGCTAATACTAAGTAGGTGGTCTTTTTTAATATTACTAAAATTTTCAAATTTTGGAGATTTGAAAACGAATTTTTCTTCGCTGAAAATAGGTTTTCCTCGAATGTCAAATAATGTGATGTCAGGATCTTCGCCGAGTAGTCTTAAGTTCTTAAGGTAGTCTATAAGGGCAGGATTATTATGATTGCCATTAATAACATTGTTAATAACCAGTGAATGATTAGCTATATTTTGTAGCGCTAATTTTCTGTCATCTAAATGCTTTTTTAGTATTGACTGTATCTTTGTTATCGAAGTTGTTGTTTCTTTTTCCTCTATGTCCTTAAAAGTTTGATTGGTTTTAGAATTGCTAACGATAAGCGTTATGCACAAAAAACATATTGCT
>JAHDBX010000128.1 GCA_020630145.1 Gammaproteobacteria bacterium
ATAGGTAATAACTCATTATGCAATCTATCAAATTTCTTTTTAACTAATGAAGGAATATCATCTTCATCTAAAAGTACTGAGTCGCCATATTCCGGACAGTTAATGTCTTTAATACCTATTTCAGTAGGGTCTCCAATATGTATTGGCTTACCATGCGTTCTAGAAAATTTCTCTGTGATACTTATTACTTGATCAATATCTTCGCTTTTATAAGGCCGCATTGAAACAACCATATTGCAATTAAAATTTTCTGTTTTTTTAGTAGCAATAGTAGTATCGAACATAGACACATTCGTATTAGTCAATATATTTTTTGGCGTTAAACCAGCTTTAGTTAAGGCATCTTCAAATGAAAAAGAACAACCTATCACGGCCGTTACTGAATCTTCATTCCAAAACTTCTTAATGTCACTTACTGATTCTGTGTACTCCCCATCATGAAATAAATGATACTCCGGGATATCAATGCGAATATCAATATCGCTGCCTAAAGATGGAATACTTGGAACACCGGGTTTAGAAACGCCTATTAGCGGGCATGGTGTTGCATTATTTTTGCAAAAATTAATAAATTCATCTGCCCACTTTTTAGGAAGTATTACTACATTGCCTTGTACAAGATTAGGCATTAACCCACTAGTTGTGCCAGTAAATGAACTGCTACGAATACTTTCTCTTACTTCATTAATCGTTTTCAAACCCACTCCCCTAAACCTGGCAAGTAATAATTAAACTGATACTTAATTGACTCGATTAATAGTAAGAAAAATGCTCCATAAATTCAAATTATGATTTTTTTTAGATTTTGATAAATTTTTCTTATCGAAAAATTACCAAGTATGACTACGTCTTCTGTAATGTATCGGCCGTAGACCTCGCTAGCGTAACAATAGAGGCTAGCTCTGGGCGATGCGGCATCATCGGGTATGAAGCAGTGAAAGTTAAATCAGATGGCTTCCATGTAGTTTTGATAAGACACATCCTAGCTGCATATATATCAGGCTTAATAACGTCATAAGGTAATGCAGCTACACCTATACCGTCAAGCACCATTCTTCGACACGCTGCTAGTGAACTAGAGGCAAATATTCTCGTCGGGTACTCTGAACATTTAGCAAACTCTCGCTTTATTTCATTATAAGGGACACTGTTCCTTGCGTATGTAATGACAGGGAATCGAGATAAGTCTGATAAAGACTGCTCTTCTACATTAATTCCCAATGAAGGGCTTGCAACCCAAACAAGTTTATTAGTCACGAGTGCATCACTGGTAATTAATGGATCTGACAATGGGCCAACTAAAAATGCTATATCAAGTAAACCAGATGCCAACAGTTCAGCTAATGTTACAGATACATCGACTGTCAATTCAACCTGTACATTAGGCATATCCTTTTGAAAGTTTTGTAAAAATGCAGAAAGCCATGAATGAGCTATCGTTTCAGATACCCCTAAGCGTAATAAACCAGAAAAAGCCGCTTCATTATTTGCAGTGCTGGTAAATTCTTTAGATAAGTACACCAGCTTTTCAGCATACGGCAATAACTCGTGTCCTTTAGGGGTTAATAAAACTTTACTATTACCTTCTCGGTCAAAGAGTTTAACATCCAACTCTTCTTCTAATGCTGTAATCCTAGACGAAATGGCGGGCTGTGTAGTACATTGTTGTTCAGCTGCTTTGCTGAAACTACGTAACTTAGCCACCCAAAGAAAGGCCTCGATGCGTTTAAAATTCATCATACAAATAAGATATATTGCATAGAGTAAACCTTTAGCAGACAGCTATTTACATTATAAGAGTAACTTTAATTAACTCTACCATGGATATTAGCTTCGTTTCAAGAATGCTTAATTTACTAAAGTATAGCTACTATATAGCAAACAAATCATTTTCCAGCCGCAATAGTTTTTCTTTTGCTGATAAACCACCAGCATAACCAACTAGCTCACCATTGCTACCGATAATTCTATGGCACGGTACAATAATAGAAATAGCATTAGCGCCATTTGCATTTGCCACTGCTCTGACAGCATTTTTATTACCCACTACCTTTGCAAGACTTACATAATTTAGCACTTCCCCATAAGGTACTTTACATAAAGCTTGCCAGACTGTTTTCTGAAATGCTGTACCAACAAGCAATAATGGTATATCAAAACTCTGGCGAGATTGATTGAAGTATTCATTAAACTGAATAACACTTTGGCTTAGCACATCATCTTCTTTTTCTATGTATGTTGCTTGCAATACTGTTGTTATACGCTTATCTATTGCTTTGCGCATTTTTCTATAACGCCAATCAGCTAAGCAAAGTTGATTATTATATGAACCTAAAATCATTTCACCTACTGGGCTTTGGTAATACTGTATATTAATTTTATTCATTACTAAGCCGATAAGTACTGTTTAAAAAATTATGCTATTTGTTTTAACTCACGCCAACTAGTTGTATAACGTGGTGTACGATACTGCTGATTCATCCGCCAACAATCACTAACATTCACTGCCGCAAATTGGATTGCCGCACGGCTTTCACGATTAAACGGGTACTTGTCATTAATTTTATCAAGTACTGCTGACAAGGTAGATGACTGTTCTTGTTCATCTAATAATGAAAACTGTACAACTTGCTTAGGCAGTATATCGTTAATCACAACACCTGCTTTTTTATATACCGTACCTTCTTGATACAAGGTTTTTAAACCTTCTACTGCTGCTTTTATTAAAGTATGGCTTTCTTGTGATGGTGCCAACAAGATAATAGTTGTAGATGCTCTGTACTGCTCTTGACCTTCATCAAAAGGGTTAGTACGTATAAAAACCGTAACAGACTTAGCCCAACATTCCTGAGAACGTAATTTTTCGCATGCGATACTCGCAAAATTAACAATTGCTGCTCGCAGGCCTTCGTAGTTTGTTACTTTATTTCCAAAAGAGCGCGCTACACATAAGTGCTGCTTGTAATCGTCGTCATGACCTATTTCAAAGCAATACTCGCCTCTTAGCTCTCTAACGGTTCTTTCCATTACAACAGAGTATTTTTTTCTTACCCAGGCAATATCCGCACTTTTTAAGTCTTGTATATTATGTATTTGCGCATCCCTTAACGACAAGGCTAACTTGCCACCAACACCCCACAAGTTTTGTGCGCTCATATTCTGTAAAACTGGCGCAGAATCTATTGAAGGTAGGCAGTACACACCTTTGTACTGAGAATCTTTTTTAGCAACGTAGTTAGCTAGTTTTGCCAAGGTTTTATTCGGCGCAATACCAATTGAAACGGGTAGGCCTAGCCAGCGTTGTATTTTTGCTTTTATCAAACGGCAAACTGATAAAGCTTCACCAACAGGCATACCTGACAGATCAAAAAATGCTTCGTCTATTGAATACACTTCGACCTTGGGTAACTCTTGCTTCAATATTTGCATTACACGCTGCGATAAATCACCATATAAGACAAAGTTAGCCGAAAAAAGATGTACACCTTGCTCATCTAATTGCCTACGCCACTAAAACAGTGGAGCAGCCATAGGTATACCTAGCGCTTTCACTTCCTCTGAGCGTGCAATAATACATCCATCATTATTCGACAACACTGCAATGGGTTTGCCAATAAGTTCTGGTCGAAAAACCCTTTCGCATGATGCATAAAAATTATTGCAATCAAGTATCCCTATCATTGTTTTACCTATTATTTTTTATTTACGAAACTCGTGTATACAAGCTCGCACTACTCCCCAAATTATTAATTCTTGATTCACGGCTATATCCAGATTTGGGTAAGCAGGGTTTTCTGCATCAAGACGAACTATGCCATCACGTTGATATAGGCGCTTAACCGTCAGCTCGCCATCTAATACGGCTATAACAACATCGCCATGAGCGGCAATTTCCGCTCGATCAACGAGTAATAAACTATTAGGGAAGATACCTGCGTTCAGCATGGACTCGCCACTCACTCGCACATAAAAAGATGCTGCGGGGTGACGAATAAGGTAGTCATTTAAATCAAGCTTGCCCTCGATAAAGTCCTCGGCAGGCGAAGGAAAACCTGCCGCGACCTTGCTACTAGTGAGATTTAACGCTTGCTTTTGCTGCGTATCTGCAGGCTGCATGGCTTCAATATTAGGAGAGTTGTATACCAAAGCTGCAATGGCTAGTTGATCATCGATATCCGGCAACCAGCTAACAGGCAAACGCCTTAGCTGTGTTGCTTCACCATATTTACCACTACCCGACTTTCGCCCAGCGTGCTCGCGTTTTCCACCGTGTAACTTCTTCATCTTGATTATTGTACATTATTCAAGACAAGCGAAGCAAGCTAGTTTTTAATTATTTTTCACGGAAGCCGATAGAAGGTTATCAATAATGCCCTATGAGTCAGAACAACATGCAACAAGAATATAAGATGATGTCAGAATCAGAAGTCACGGTATCTGAGCTAATGAAACCCGCCAATAGCAATTTTAGCGGCAAAATTCACGGTGGTTATATCTTAGGCTTAATGGATCAGATTGCTTACGCTTCTGCAGCCAAGTACAGCAATGCTTACTGTGTAACCGCATCGGTGAACCGGGTTAATTTTTGCTACCCAGTATCAGTAGGTGATTTGCTTACTTTAAAGGCGAGAATAAACTATGCGGGTAGCAGCTCGATGGTGATTGGTATGCGTGTTGAATCAGAGAACCTAAAAACAGGGGCAATTAATCACTGCAACTCTTCATACTTTACAATGGTTGCTGTTGACGAAAATGGTAAGCCAACCAAAGTACCAGGCTTGATTTTAAAAGACCAAGAGGACGTCAGGCGCTTTGCTAAAAGTGTTAAACGACAAGCACTAACAAAAGAACGTGACAGAGAATTTAGCCAAGAAGATTTCACTATTCAACCCTATTTGGAACAATTAAAAGACTACAATGTGATGATTGATGTGCCATTACAATAGTCATATACGTGCTAATACAAGTGACATTACCTATACTCGCATAATTATACATCTTGCTAATTAGCCTAGTGTATTACTTATTTTTGGTTATTTCTGTTCATTGAATGAACTCATATAAGCGAAATAAATCACTAAACCCAGCAAAGACTTAAGCCGGAATAAACCTTAAAGCAGAGCCATTATTACAATAACGTACCCCCGTAGGCTTGGGCCCATTTTTGTAGAAATAGCCTTGATGTCCACCACAGCGTTTGCAATGATATTCAGTACGAGGGTAAATAATACTAAAATCAAGACTAGTACCAATATTTTTTAATACGCCATCGTAAAAGCTCGGCCAACCCGTTTGACTGTAATATTTGGCTTCAGACCTAAATAACAATAGGCCACAAGCAGCACAAACATATTCACCATCACGATCCTCAGCATTTAAACTACTACTACCTGCACGCTCCGAATACCTTTCACGCAAAACAGCATACTCCGTACTATTAAGACGCTGACGCCACTCGTTATCACTTATGACAATAGGCTCAAACTGCTCTGGGTTTTTAGGTAAGTTAAACGGAGCTAAATCGGAGCTAACTTCAAATTCAATAGAGTCCTCATCAACAGACAAGCCCTTAGAAGCTAACACAACAGGCGTTAAAGATGCCACTCCAGATAAGCCAAGCAGTAAAAAACGCCGCCTCATTATTAACATACCCCCCCCTTCTACTTATGTTGGGAAGCATATTTATACCACCCATTTATCTTGACGTCAAGATAAATGGGTGGAAGCAAAACACTTAGACATTCAAAATGACTAAGCCACAAGCAGACTATTTACATAGAAGAAAATAAATCAATAAAAACTTAAGCGGGAATAAACCGCAAGGCAATTCCATTGTTACAATAACGCAAACCTGTAGGACGTGGACCATCTTTAAATAC
>JAHDBX010000129.1 GCA_020630145.1 Gammaproteobacteria bacterium
GTAGGCCACGTTGTTCAAACTTCGTAGTGGGTCTTTGCAACCATGTTTTTACATCAGTATGTTCTTTAATTTCTTGGAACTGTGCATTTTCGATTATTTTAGCACGAACATGTTGCGCATAATCGTCCCAATCGGTTGCAATATGTAGTATTCCATCCGATTTTAATTTCTTTTCCACAAGTTTTAACCACTCGTTTTGTACTTGACGGCGTTTGTAATGTTTCGTTTTGTGCCAAGGGTCAGGAAAAAATAGTTGCAAGCGATCAAGGCTCTGATTAGGAATATTATCCGTTAGCACATCAATCGCATCTTCACGCATAACACGTATATTGTTTACACCTGACTCTTCAATGCGGACTAATAAATTACCTACACCAGGCCCATGGACTTCAATGCCAATAAAATTCCACTCGGGATGCTCAACAGCCATTTGGTGTAAAGACTCACCATTACCAAAGCCAATTTCTAATAGGGTTGGGGCATCACGCTGAAAAATATCAGCAAAATTAAAAATACGGCCGGTTTCGTGCTTTAAGCCATAAATTGGAAACTGTGTATCGAGTGCACGTTGCTGCCCTTGTGTTAAGCGGCCTTCGCGTAATACAAAGCTTTTAATCCGTCTAAAGTGAGATTTCTCAGTTGTCATAATATATTAACGTTTAATACTTTTAATTAGTTGGTCGGCAATACTATTGTCAACCTCATTAAACCAGATAATTTCTGGGTAGTGATGCCCTGCGGCTGCAAAACAACATAGCAAAAAGTCTCTAGGGTTGCGCCCAGAATTGTCACCATTGGGGTGAAAAGGTGTCGAGGTATTTGCATGCCAAATGTCGCGTAAACGGCGTACTAAGTTCTTTTCCATAAAGCGCGTGGCCCGCTCTGAGGCAAAGTTAATACGTCCATCAATCAACTTATTCAGGGTATCGATCATTTTACTTAAGCGATAAGACATTTTTCCAGCAGGGTGGGGTAAACCCGCTAATAATTTACGACTTTTGTCTAAATGATGTCCCGCTTCTATATAAAGCCGCTTGTTCTGTTCGCCATCATTCTGCTGCTCTGAAAGGGCCGCTAATATATAGTCTAAAAAAGCCCGTTGTATAGCAGCGTCTATTTCTTCTTCAGACATGCGCTTAAAACCGAAGTTATGCACCATATTGGTGATTTCAGCAGGACTAAATAGTTTTTTTAATTGAAATTGATTAGCCATCATAAAATTCTTTGCTAAACTCAAGCCTACGTATTGGTATGCGTTAAATACCACGCATTGAACATGCGTTAAAAGTCCACTTATTCCTTATTTGGGAACAATGTTCCTCAGGAGAAGTGTTATGGCTCAATATTATGTATACAGAGGTGTAAAATACACGAAAGACGGTCAAAAAAATACCCCGGTTAAAAATACTCGCTTAGAGAAAATTTACCGAGGTTTATCTTACTTGAAAATACGTCGCGAGACGCACCAAGTATGTGACCATGTTTATCGTGGAACTCATTACATGGCGTAAGCCAATTGTAGTCATTAAGGTCGGAGCTTGCTCCGACCTTTTATATAAACAGATATTTATACAGGTATACCCACATTACTAAGGTAATAGCTCTATAAACTCTTTCACATAGAGGATACGTATGCGTCAGCAAACTAACTTTAATGATACCGGTAATAACCTAATTTCTCAGCAGCGCAAAGAAATGTTTTCCGAAGAGGAGTTCAGAGTCGCGCGCTATGTTTTTATAGATATCGTCAATTACTCCGTACATCACTCAGAAACGCAGCGTGAAGTTATTCGCTCATTAAGTACCTGTGTATTAGCGGCTATACGCAGTGACCAATTTGATATAGACCATGAAGAATTGATGTTTCTACCCACCGGCGATGGTTTTTGTATAGCATTGCTTGGCGATAGGGGAGACCCTGCCTTAGTATTTGATTTAGCCCTGCGCATACTCGAACTAATTTATGTTGAAACCGAAAGCCGCGAAGATAAATACCAAGTAAGAATAGGTATTAACGAAAGCCGTGATGTAATTTACACCGACATTACAGGCAAGCGTAATATTTCTGGTGCAGGTATAAATATGGCGCAACGTATCATGGACTTAGGCGACGCCAATACCATATTAGCCTCAGAAAGCGTTGTTAGGCCGCTTAACCGGCGTAAATGGTTTAAGTTATACGACGGCGTGGATAAACATCGTAACCAATTTCCGGTTTATCAGTTTATTGGCAAAGATGATGAATCCATCCAAAAAAGCCGTTATTACTTTCGCAATAAAGCACCGTCTAAATTACGCGCGCGCAGCAATGACTTTGTGACGGCCTTATTGGCATTAGTGGGTGGTAGTTTAGGTTTGCATAGAATTTATAAAGGCCAATGGTGGGGTGTTATTTATCCTTACCTATTTCCGCTCAGTATAATATTAAGTATATGGGAAGCGATTTTAATATTGGCTGACCGTGATAGCAAAAGTAAAAACCGTGGTTACCGCCGACAAATGGATTTTTATTTGCTAGGTATAATTTGTGTATGTACATCAGCCTATTTTTGGTGGCCAACAGTCATTAAATTAATACCTCATTTTAAAGACCTGCTTAATGTACTGCTTTAATTAACAAAGTACCCAAATAAGTATCAAGAATAATCAGTACGTCTATCTTCTGTAACACCTATTCGTCACAGTGCTAAAATAAAAGACCAATTTAAAAACAGGCAGCTAGGGTTTTATGACTATAAAGCTGCAAAATGTAATACCAAACAGAGGTAGGTATGTCTGATTTTCAAACATTTTTTTCTACTATAAAAAACTATCAATACTTATGGGTGCTAGAAGTATTTCTGCTGGTGTTCTTTACCCTATTAGCGGCCTTTTTCTTGCGCCGATTCTTAAAGCACCTCGAAAGCAAAGCACAAAAAACACATAACATGTGGGACGATGGTGTCGTTAACGCCTTGCAGTCACCGAGTTATTGGCTGGTATGGCTATTTGGTATTTCTTTTGCTGCAGATTTAGTTGCGGTGAATGCAGATTCCCCAATTTTAGCGCTTACTAATAAAGTCCGATCCATAGGCGTCATGATATTGCTTACATGGTTTTTAGTGCGTTTAATAAAGTCTATAGAGCTTAACTTAACCAGCCCTAAATACCACAAGCAACCCATGGATGCGACCACAGCCAAAGCATTAGGTAAATTATTAAGAGCATCTGTTGTTATTACAGCAGCATTAATGGTTGTACAAAATCTAGGTTATAGTATTTCAGGCGTATTGGCATTTGGTGGCATTGGTGGCTTGGCCATAGGATTAGCCGCAAAAGATATGTTAGCCAACTTTTTTGGTGGCTTAACCGTTTATCTAGATAGGCCCTTTAAAGTAGGTGACTGGGTTCGCTCTCCAGATAAAGAAATTGAAGGCACCGTTGAAGATATCGGTTGGCGTATTACCCGTATTCGTACTTTTGATAAACGCCCTTTATATGTACCTAACTCAACTTTTACACAAATATCACTAGAAAACCCGTCGCGCATGTTAAACCGGCGTATTAAAGAAACCATCGGTATTCGTTATGATGACGCGCTAAAGATGGATAACATTCTTGCTGATGTTAAAGCCATGTTATTAGAGCACCCAGATATTGATAACACAAAAACCCTAATGGTGAACTTCAATAGCTTTGCGCCTTCGTCCTTAGACTTTTTTATTTATACCTTTACTAAAACAACCGTATGGGCTGAATACCATGACATCAAACAAGATGTATTATTGAAAATACTAAACATTATTGATGCGCATGGTGCGGAGTGTGCTTTCCCAACATCAACACTCCATATTGCCAGTACGAATGCAGAGCCAGAGTCAAAGCTAGAAACAGAAACAGCATAAGTAAAAATGGCACTAAGTTTAATAAAGCGTTTGTATTTAAGGTGTTACTTGTGAGCAAAAATACCATGCAGAGCAGCAGGCTCAATTAGACCCTGCTCATCAATGGCTAAAAAGTAGGGCAGTTGCCAAGCTTGGGTTTTTTTACCCGATGTCGAAAATACCTTGCTTCCTTTAACACCTCTATCGCTGCTCCAAGGTGGAAAAACGCGAAACCCTGTTTTTCCTTTGCCTTTATCCGAAGAGACAATGCCTTTTTTAATTAAGAGTGTAGTGGGAAAAATAAATATGCCTTGTTTATGCTTCTGAATCAACTCAGCACTGCGCTCAATATTAGCGTCTTCCTCTACGTGAACAAACAAGTAGTCAAGATCACTTGATATTAAAGGAATAGGCTTATTACTCGCCGTAGTGGGTGATGGCCGTTGCCAAACAGATAAAAAAGCGCCCGGCCTGTCAGGCGTAACATTCGCTTTTCTATACACAATATTTTTATTATGTAGAGTAAACGTTAAAGCTTCATACTTGGCATTTTCAGGAGCAGGGTCTAGTACAGGAGTTTGTGTTATTTCATAACCCGCTGAAACAAAGTTCTTCTGCAAAAGAGAGGTTAATGCATTACGATAATCGCTATTCTTCAAAAATATATACTCAAATTTTATAAGGTGAATGGTGGTTTAGCTGTTAAAACATATAGCTAGGTAAAATATCAACTAGAATTAGTTGGACCTTATGGCTTATCTTTCCACTTTGCCCATGGGTCTGAAGACTTACTGCCTGAATGACTAGAAGTGTATGAATGATTACGTTTTGGTCGATAATTTCTATTTGATCTCGAGTCATATTCTGCGGCTTTTTTAGCACGTTTCTCGCGTAGACGTTCTGCATCCTCTAAACTCAATTCAGCAGGTTCCCCTGCCGTTTGTCCCTCGGGAACAATGCGGTCTCTCGGTGGCAATTGAAATTGTTCATCAGACGCTTTAGGAAAACTTTTATATGTATACATATAAAAAGCTTCAAGCTTTTCACGTGCCCAATCCGTTTTTTTTAGAAACTTTACACTGGAATCAATACTTGGATTTTTGTTAAAGCAGTTGATATGTAGATAGGCATACAGAATATCGAAGCCGTAGTAACTAACCAATTCCGTTAATAAATCTTTTAAACCAAGGCCGTGTAGTGGATTATTTTTGTAATGGCTTTCGTCACTCATTGTTCAATAAAATTCCCTTGAATAGCTGATGTTTATCAGCTATTTTTTTCCCATATTAATGTAAAGTAGCTACGACGTCTTTTTTCTAATGCTTCACCGTATTGGTGATAATATTTATGCCAAAGCGATATTTTTTGGTCGAAGCACGTGTATGCGAATATATTATTTTGTAGTTCATCACCGCAGTATTTTGCTACATCTTCTTCTGCTTTGATTGTGTTATCAATGAGTACGTCCATATCAGCGCTAGGTATATTCAGCATAGCTGAAAGCAGTACACATGAAACATAAAAATACAGATAGTCCTCTTCTTGATCACTAACGTCCAAAGACGCTATTATGGTCATAAAAAACTCATGCAGCATTTCCACTTCTTCGCTACCCAGTAACGATGCACAATCAATAGCGAGAATCATATTTTCAATTTGTCCATCCAGAAGATCAGCCGATTCTTTATTCTCAGATGCGGCCAATAAAACAAAGGTGGAAAAAAATACCTTTTGTATTGATAAGGTATCATTGGCAGAGTAGTCATGCCACCTAGTGAGGCCTAATGCTTCTCGAGGTTCCCATTCAAGTTCTTTTGGTAAAGTACCTGTTGAAAGAATGTTGGTTAATGCAGATAAGTGCTCCTTAATGTTAAATCCGTAATCAGCTTCGGCTATGGATTGGAGCGCATCATCGGCGATAACATGCCTAAAGTATGTCCATATTTTTAAATTCTTTAGCATAGTGAGTTAACATTCCAAAAGGCAATCGCCAGTT
>JAHDBX010000130.1 GCA_020630145.1 Gammaproteobacteria bacterium
GAACGTAAACGATACAATATTGCGAATAATTTTTTACAACTAGTATTAAGAGCCTCTCCAGAACATACACCTTCATTAGGCTTAATGGGTAGCGTCAAATATCAACAAGGCTTTTATGAGCAAGCAGATTTTTATTTAAGCAGTGCACTTGCGAATACACCTAATGATCCAGAATTAAGCAAGCTACTTGCTGCAACACGGCTTAAACAAAACCAAACCTCGTCAGCGATTAGTTTATTAGATGAGACCAGCACACGTAAAAGTGACCCTCTAATATTATGGCTAAGCGGCAAAGCTAAAATTCAATCCGGTGATACTGAAGCGGGTATTAACTTACTTAAAGAAGCGGCTAAACTTTCATCTAAAAATGACCAAATGCATTTAGACATTGCCCAAACATTTTTATCTATGGGTGAAACTGACAAAGCGATTAGTGAACTAAACTATTTAGACAATCCTGAAGAGATTAACAAACAGAAAGATTTATTTTATATCTATGACCATATTCAAAAAGGCAGTTTTAATGATGCCCTAAGAGAAACAAAACTGCTAATCAATCAGAAGCCTGATGATTTAGGCTTATATATTGCTTTAGGCAATATATATTTAGCCATGCAGCAGGACTCTGAAGCAATTACTGCATTTGAAAAAGCCGCAACAGGTAAAGATTTTGTTAAAGCAAACTTATTACTGGCTAATACTTACATTAGAAACAGGCAATTTTCTTCTGCGAAAGAGTCCTTTGAACGAATCATTGATATAGAGGACGATCACTTTCAGTCATTAGCAGGCTTGGTCAACATTGCTATTCTTACCCAAGATGACAAAGCTTATCAAAATGCTATTTCAAATTTACAATCACAGCACCCACAAAACCCAAATGCTTTTCTTGTTCAAGCTCGCAAACAAATTGGCGAACGCGATTGCGCTAATGCAGAAATTACTTTAAAGAAAGTCATTCAATTAGACGAAAAGAACGTAACGGCTATTTTAATGCTCGCAAGTTGTCTCACGTATAGCAAGAAACTTAATTCAGCTATATTTTTGCTAACAGACAAACTGAAATTACCAGAATTAAAAAAGGTTTCACACCTGCATTATCAACTGGCCATGCTGTATAACAGTAACAATAATACTGACAATGCAATTAAGGCAATTAAGAAAGCTTTCAAGTTAAGGCCCGACAATATTGATTATGTATTTTCTTATACAAAATTACTCAAACAAGCCAAAAAAAATCAACAAGCTATTTCAATTCTTGAAGATTTTGTAGACAGCAACCCTAACGCCCCTCAAGCATACGGCTTACTCGCTGACTTTTTCTTTTCACAGCAACAATTCAATGATGCATTAATCAATTATGAAAAAGCTGAAGCATTAAGCCCCTCAGCTGACCTTGCAATCAAACTATTTAGAACCAAGGAAAAACTGGGAATTTTATCTGCTAGCAGCACTCTTGAAAAATGGCTACGTAACCACCCCGGAGATGTCAAGCTAAGGATAGAGCTAGCTGGTTATAAACTCAAATCTGGCGACTACACCAGAGCCATTAAAGAATATGAAACAATAGTTAAACAAGGGCACGAAAAGCCGGCCTTACTCAACAACCTGGCTTGGGCTTATCAGCAAGTTAACAATAAATCCGCAATACATACAGCGAAGCGGGCCTATCAGCTAGCGCCTAATAGCCCAGAAATAGCAGATACTTATGGCTGGATTCTGGTGAATATGGGAAAATTACAAGATGGTTTAGCTTTATTAGATAAAGCCTATAAAAGTAAACCTAAATCCGTTGATATTCAATATCACCTAGCTTATGCTCTTTTTAAATCTAAACAGTATAATAAGGCACAGATTTTGCTTAAGACAATTCTGAGCGATAAATCTGCTAAAGCCTTTCATAGCTCGGCGAATAAATTATTAAATGAGATTCCATAATATTTCTTTCAACCCAAGGAAAATAACATGTACAGAATGATGCTTAAGTTTTGTTCAATAGTGCTTATAACGACTTTTTTAGCGGCTTGCGCAAGCCAAGCGGGCTCAAAAGTGATCCCACGCGCTAAAGCGCCCAACGTAACCAGCAATTACGAAATTGGCCCCGGTGATGTCTTGGATGTCTTCGTATGGAGGAATCCTGAAATTTCTATCACTGTTCCCGTTAGACCTGATGGCAAGATATCGACACCATTAGTTGAAGATATGGTCGCTGTTGGCAAAACACCAACGCAATTGGCACGTGATATTGAAGCCAAACTGAATACTTTTATTAAAACCCCTAAAGTAACCGTTATTACACAACAATTTGTAGGGACATTTAATAAACAAGTTCGTGTTGTAGGCCAAGCTGTCAATCCACGTGCACTATCTTATCGTGAGAATATGTCGCTTTTAGATGTCATGATTGAAGTAGGTGGTTTAACCGAATTTGCCGCAGGTAATAAAGCTAAAATTGTCCGCCGTTCAGGCAACAAGGAACTCACAATACCCGCGCGCATCAAAGACCTCATGCAAAATGGCGATATAAACGCTAATTTACGCATTCAGGCAGGCGATATTCTTTTCATTCCACAAAGTTGGTTCTAAATAAAATATGTACGAAATTGCTCTTAAATTATTAACTACTGCCCGTGGCATGTGGCGCTACCGTTGGTGGTCATTAATAACTATGTGGCCGATCGCATTGGCAGGTTGGATATTTGTAATACAAATGCCCCCCGTCTATGAGTCAAAAGCTGAGATTTACGCAGATACTCAGTCTGTTCTTAAGCCATTACTTAAAGACTTAACCGTGGAAACGGACGTTAATAGTCGAATTTTATTGATGACTCAAGCGCTGTTATCTAGACCTAATTTAGAAAGCATAATCCTGAAGACTGACCTTCACTTGCGTGCCGACAATGACAGCCAAGTTGAAAGAATGATTAACGGGCTAAGTAAAAAGATATTTATATCTGTACCGTCAAGACGTAAGCCCAACTTTTATGCCATTTCGTATAAAGATGTTGACCCACAAATGGCACAAACTGTTGTGCAGTCACTGATTGATTCTTTAGTTGAAGGCACACTCTTGGCCAACAGAAATGACTCTGAAAATGCACAGGACTTTTTAGTTGAGCAAATTGCTGACTATGAGAAACGTTTGAAAATATCTGAAGATAAACTGGCTGAATTCAAACGTGAGAATGTCGGCTTTATGCCAAATGAAAGTGGTAGTTACTATGTACGCTTACAGCGTAACTTAGACACTATTACAGACTTGGGCTCTAAAATTTCAATCGCACAAAGACGCTTAGGCACCATAAACATTCAACTACAAAATGAATTGTCTTCAAGCTCAGCCTCTGAAGTAAATACTAAAATACAAGAGTTGCAGCGCCAATTAGATGAGTTGTCCTTAAGCTACACTGACCAACACCCCGATGTTATTGCTTTAAAAGAAAACATTGTACAACTAAGGCAACGCCGCAATAATCGGACTAACGAAGGCAGCAGCAACAACCAAATTATTAACCCAGTTCTTCAACAACTTAAACTTTCACAAAGTGAAGTTGAACTTGAGCTAACAACACTACGTGCACAAAAGCGTGATTTAGAAACGCAGGTTAATTTCTTAAGAAAGTCTGTTGATACTATACCTGAAGTTGAAGCTAAACTAACCAACCTTAACCGTGACTACTTGGTTAACAAAGAACAGTATGAACAATTACTGCAACGCTTAGAATCAGCAAAACTGTCGGAAGGCATTGAAGAAAGTGGCGACAAAGTTAAATTTCGTATTATTAACCCACCACAGCGCCCGCTTTCACCGACTGGGCCACCAATATTACTTTACTTAATTGGCGTATTTGTTGTGGCTATAGGCGCTGGTGTCGCTTTGGCTTTCTTATTGAACGAAATTAACCCTGTTTTCTGCACAGCTGCTGAAATTAGTAGCTATTTGGGTATCCCTGTCTTAGGCTCTGTAACGTTGAAGTGGACGGATGAAGAAAGAAAGCTGAATAAAAAACGTATTCTACAATTAATGGGAGGCTTTTTCTTATTAGCCTTTATATTCCTGATTTTTGTAGGCATCAAGATTTCGGGCATATTAAATTAAGCCATTGAGAAAATTATGAGTATTATTGAAAAAGCAATGAATAAAATCACGTCTATTGACAAAGGCGCGACGCACGAAGATACCCAATCTAGTATTGTTAAACCACGTAAACGTAGCAGGCCCAGAACTGCAGCTGCCGTACCCGAGGTGGAAGAACAATTAGATTTAACAGAAATAGACTATGGCGATCAACCCGCAGCAAATAGCGAAACCGAATTGCGTAATAGCAAGCAAGGCCACTATGCGCCTGTTAAGAAAACCGCCGATTTTCAAGCAATAACACATGCACTTCAACAGAAAAATGTACTGCCTAGAGACGAACTGCTTGCTCAAAACGCTGATGAATACCGCATTATCAAACGTCCAATTTTAGCCAATGCCTTTGGGCCACAATCAAGCCTATGTCCAGATGGAAATATGCTGATGATAACAAGCTCTCTTCCTAATGAAGGCAAGACGCATGTAGCGGTTAATATTGCGCTTAGCTTAGCGCACGAAGTTAATAACACTGTTTTATTGATAGACGCGGATATTGCCAAGGCTCACACCAGCTCTGTATTTGACGTTGAAGATAGAAAAGGCCTAATCGACTTACTAGTTGATGAAACACTCGATATTGAAGATGTATTAGTAGAAACCGGTATACCCGGGTTTAAAGTGATGCCAGCCGGTAGCGACCATACCGTTAAGAATGAACTGCTCGCCAGCAAGCAAATGCGTAATTTGCTTAACGAGTTAAGTCAACGTTACCCTGACCGTATGATTGTTATTGATTCTCCACCATTACTGGTTACAGCTGAATCTCGACTAGTCAGCTCTTTAGCAGGACAAATAGGCTTAGTTATTGAAGCAGCAAGAACATCCAAACATCAAGTAAAAGACGCTGTGGCGATGCTAGATAAAGATAAGCCTATCAATATTATTTTGAATAAAACCAACCGTAATTTTGGCCTTGGTCAATACGGCACATATGGCTATGGTTATGGTTATGGCAGCCGTTTACAACAAGGGCAAAGCAAAGATGGTTCGCACTAGTTCTTACCTTCTTAAAACCTGCATCAGTGTATGCACTACCTGTTCTCTGTCATTGCCTGCTTTAGCAGGCAATGTAACTCTAACACCAGCTGTTGGTCTTGCTTACAATCATACCGACAACTTAACCTTAGCGGAAAACAATGAAGTTACCGACAGCATCATAGAGCTTACACCTGCTCTTGAGCTTGCCTATGACAGCAACAGACTAGATGCCAATATACAATACCAACTACAATCTCTGTATTATTCTAAGAATAGCGATAATGACGAAACATTTCAGCAACTCAACAGTAATATAGAAGCAGAAGTTGTTAACGACCTATTCTGGATTAATATTTCAGACAGCATTACCCAACGCTCTATCAGTGACACTGCCGGCCAACAGCAAGGCAACCTATTTGCCAACGGCAATGTGACCAATGTTAACGACTTCGCTGTACAGCCTTTAATAAGGCTCAGAAATAACGATATTAACTACGAAATAAGCGCAGACTTCGCCCAACAACGCTTTGATAATGATGCAACGACTAATGCTTTAGACAGCGACACTGTTGATTATAATGCCGCCGTTAATTCAGATACCAATGGGCGTTTTAACTGGGGTATCAATTATTCATCTAGCCGTACTGAGTTTGCGGATAACACCGAAAACTACCTGCGCAACCTTGAGG
>JAHDBX010000131.1 GCA_020630145.1 Gammaproteobacteria bacterium
ATTACTATTAGCATTGATTTATTACAAAATGAAAAGCCACTGAGTGAACAAATCACAACCAAAAATGGCAAAGCCAATATTAAGCTAGGTGCTAGACAAACACGTACTAGTTGGGTATCAAGCTTACCTGTTAGCGCTAATATTGAGCTTGTGGCTAGCCAACAACAAGATTATGTTGAAAGCTGGCGCTTAAATGCCAATGCTATTTGGCACTGGCAAGCAGAGGGTATTCCCATCAATCAACAACAAAATATCCAAGAACAAGCCATTCCAGTATGGCGCCCTTGGCCTAAGGAAAAACTCAACATACATTTAAGTAAGCCAACAGGTATTGATGGACAAACTATTACCGTACAAAATAGTACGCTTGCTGTCAGCACAGGCAAACGTGCTAAAGACTTTGATTTATCATTTACCGCCTTAAGTAGTCGTGGTACACAGCATGATATTGTTTTACCACAAGATGCGGATATTCAAAAAGTAAGCATTGATAATATTGAACAGTCTATTCAAGGTATCAATAATAAGCTCACACTCACGCTGAAACCGGGCACGCAAAAAGTCAATATTAACTGGCGTGAAGACACAGCATTAAATACACTCTATACGCTCCCTGTAATTGATTTGCAATTAAATAGCGTGAATGCCAACACACATATTAAACTACCACGTGACCGTTGGTTGTTATGGACCTTTGGCCCAACACGAGGGCCTGCGGTATTGTTTTGGGGCATTATTACCGCATTAATGATATTGGCTATTATTTTAGGCAAGTCCAATATCACAAGTCTAAAAACGTGGCATTGGGCATTATTAGCCTTAGGTTTAAGCCAAACACATCCATTATTAATTTTAGTGTTAATTGCGTGGTTTGTCGTGATTAGCTTACGTGCCAAGCTTAAGACTGAAAACCTCTCTGACAAACGTTTTAACTTGTATCAAATTGGTTTCGCAGGCTTAAGCATTGTCGCCTTATTTATCTTAGCAGGATCTGTTGCAAATGGTTTATTAGGTAACCCATCTATGTCCGTTGCCGGTAATGGCTCAAATGCTTACTTTCTAAGGTGGTACCAAGATAGAGTGACTTCAGCCCTGCCGCAAGCAGGTATATTTAGCTTACCATTATGGGTTTATCGTATGTTTATGTTGGCATGGGCCTTGTGGCTAGCAATGAGCGTACTACGTTGGCTACAAACCGCATGGGCAGCATTTAACGTAGGCGGTTTGTGGCGTAATAAACCCGTTAAAAAAGACAAACCGGCCAAAATGAAAACGCCAAACCCAGAAAAGTGATAGGCAAGCATAAGCCGCAACACATGTAGTCAATGTGTTGCGGCATGCTAATTTATGCCGCTTGTAACATACCTTGTTCGACAATAAAATCGATAATCGTATCTAAACCCTCACCTTTCTTTAAGCATGCAAATACAAAAGGTAAGTCTTTTCGCATTCTTTTCGTATCACTGTCCATAACATCTAATGATGCACCTACCATAGGTGCAAGATCCGTTTTATTAATCACTAGCAAATCTGATTTAGTAATACCTGGTCCACCCTTACGTGGAATTTTATCTCCAGCCGAGACATCGATTACATATATTGTTAAGTCAGATAATTCCGGGCTAAACGTTGCACTTAAATTGTCTCCACCACTTTCTATAAACACAACGTCTAGGTTTTCATGACGTTGCTGCAACTCTTCTACTGCTGACAAGTTCATTGATGCATCTTCACGAATGGCCGTATGCGGGCAACCACCGGTTTCTACCCCCATAATACGGTCTTCTTCCAAAGCTTTATGACGCAATAAGAACTGTGCATCTTCTTTGGTATAAATATCGTTAGTGACGACTGCAATATTAAAACGGTCTTTTAATTCTGCACAAAGGCACTTTAATAATGCTGTTTTTCCTGAGCCGACTGGCCCGCCTATACCTACTCGTAATACTTGTTTCATAATATGACTCTTGTTTTACCTATTAAATTTTACGACCTAAACAAACGTGAATATTGTGTTTCATGCTTACAACTTGCTATCGCCATTGCTGGCGATAAGGAACCTATTTCTTGATCATCGATAAACTTTGCCTGCGTCACTAATTCTGGAATATTTTTTGCCAAAGACATAAGCAACTTTTGTCCATCTGTTTGACCTAAAGGCACTAACTTGATGGCTGCAGCTATTTGATTTTCTAACCATGCCCATGCACAGCCTGTTAGACTATCTTCTACAGAAATATGCCATGCCGTTGCGGCTAGGGAAAAAGCACTGAGCCAATCACATGGTTCTTGATAAAGTTGAGCAACTGTCACATCCATATCTTTTAACAAACGCAACAAAGCTTTACCCAGCTGCATAGACTCTACACGCAGCTCCTGTGTTTCTCTATTCGCTAATGCAACTTGGTTCCAATACCGAACTTGTTCAATATCCTGCTGTAACCAGGCTTCATGTAAGCGTATTAATATTGGCAATTCAAGCTGTGCAATATTATTGCTTAATAACCCATCCAACCATTCTTCACAGCTACTGACATCGTTTACCCACTTAGCTTCTACGGCATACTCTAAACCTTGTGAATAAGCAAAAGCACCCACTGGTAAGGTAGGCGATACTAACTGTAATAAGCGCAGTAGTGATGAGTTAACCATGACTGTGACTATGTTCACCCTGATGCGAATGGCTATGTGCGTGAGAATGACCACTTGCGTACGCACCTGACTCAGGCTCAAAGGGTGCTTGTTCGAAGACAACCTGAGCGCCGAGGCCTATCACCATATCATCCAGTACATGGTCATGAGTATAACGACAAAAATCTGCGTCACCCTCACTCCCTATTTGTAAGGGCACATGTCGATTACCAAGGTGATAACACACGCGTGTTAACAATAATGCGTCCGTCGTGGTCACGGTGCTGACAGACTCAGAAGCCGCTTTAATTTCTACAATGGTGCCACTTTCTGTTTTGAGTTTGTCACCACCGCGTAGTATTTTGCCCCTAGGTAGAGTCACGCCTATATCTTCGCCACTATCTAAACGGGTTTTAAAGCGTGCTTTCTGACGTATATCAAAAGGCAAGGTTAATACTTCTGTCGCGTGTTCACTTATATCAGCGTAATGTGTAATTTTTTGCATATTAAAATAAGAAATAACGTTGTGCTAAAGGCAGTACTTTAGCTGGCTCACAAACAAGTAACTCACCATCAGCTCGTACTTCATAAGTTTGCGAGTTCACTTCCATTACAGGCTTATAATTATTTAAAATCATATCCTGCTTACTCACACTACGTGTGCCTTTAACCGCATAAAGCCGTTTTTGTAGGCCTAATTTATCTCCTACACCCAAATCTATAGCGGCTTGTGAAACAAAGCTAATGCAGCTATTGGAACGTGCGGCGCCATAAGCACCAAACATATAACGATAATGCACAGGCTGTGGTGTAGGTATTGATGCATTTGGGTCACCCATGGGCGCTGCAACAATAAAACCACCTTTTATAATCATTGATGGTTTCGTTGCAAAGAATGCGGGCTTCCATAATACTAAATCTGCTAACTTACCGACTTCAATAGAACCGATTTCCTCAGACATACCATGACTTAAAGCAGGGTTAATTGTGTATTTAGCAATATAACGCTTCGCCCGAAAGTTATCACAGCCATCGCTATCTTCTGGCAAACTACCAAACTGTACTTTCATTTTATGCGCGGTTTGCCATGTACGAATCACAACCTCTCCGACTCTACCCATTGCCTGCGAATCAGATGCAATCATGCTAAAAGCACCTTTGTCATGCAGTATGTCTTCCGCAGCAATAGTTTCTTTGCGTATACGTGAATCAGCAAAAGCCACATCTTCTGGTATTGATGGATCAAGGTGGTGGCATACCATTAACATATCTAAATGCTCATCTACTGTGTTAATAGTATAGGGACGTGTTGGGTTCGTACTCGATGGCAATACATTATTTTCGCCGCAGGCTTTAATAATATCCGGTGCATGTCCTCCACCTGCACCTTCCGTATGGAAGGTATGTATCGTACGACCTTTAAATGCAGCCAATGTATCTTCAACAAAGCCTGATTCATTTAAGGTATCAGTATGTATCGCCACTTGTATATCGTAATGCTCAGCTACATTTAAGCAGTTATCAATAGCGGCCGGTGTAGTACCCCAATCTTCATGTAATTTTAGGCCCATTGCACCGGCTTCAATTTGTTCATTTACCGCTGCGGGTAAACTCGCATTACCCTTACCCATAAAACCAAAGTTCATGGGCAATTCTTCTGCCGCTTCCAGCATACGACTAATATGCCACGGCCCAGGTGTACACGTTGTAGCATTCGTACCTGTTGCCGGACCGGTCCCACCACCTAGCATTGTCGTCACACCAGACATTAATGCTTCTTCTACTTGTTGTGGGCAAATAAAATGGATGTGTGCATCTATACCACCCGCTGTCAGTATTTGGCCTTCACCAGCAATGGCTTCTGTGCCCGGGCCAACAATAATATCAACATTCGCTTGTACATCGGGGTTACCGGCCTTACCAATGCCCACTATACGACCGTCTTTAATCCCTACATCAGCTTTTACAATACCCCAATGATCAAGGATCAAAGCATTGGTAATAACGGTATCTACCGCTTCTTGGCTAGTATGTTGCCCTTGCCCCATACCATCACGAATAACTTTACCTCCACCAAACTTAACTTCATCGCCGTAGGTGGTGTAGTCTTTTTCAACTTTTATAAATAATTCTGTATCGCCTAGGCGAACTTTGTCGCCTGTTGTAGGGCCATACATTTCCGCATAAGCTTGACGACTTATTTTCATTGTGTTTCTCCTAGGCCATTCATATTATAAAGGCCCCATAACCTTGGCATTAAAGCCATAAATTTTTTTATCACCCGCATAATCTACTAATTCAACTTCTCGCTCCTGACCTGGCTCAAAACGAACAGCTGTACCTGCGGGTATATTTAAACGCCTACCTCGTGTTAGCTCACGATCAAATGCCAAAGCGGCGTTAGTTTCATAAAAGTGATAATGCGACCCTACTTGTATAGGACGGTCAGCTGTATTACTCACAACTATCGTCATGGTTTCCCTGCCGACATTAAGTGCTAACTCACCTGCTTGTGTAATGATTTCACCGGGTTTCATGCTCACTCCTCAAACAATAGGGTCATGGATGGTGACTAACTTTGTACCATCAGGAAAAGTTGCTTCTACTTGTACATCATGAATCATATCGGCTATGCCATCCATCACATCAGACTCACTCAATAGGGTTCGCCCGTAGTCCATCAACTCGGCTACCGTTCTACCTTCACGTGCACCTTCTAATACTGCTGCTGATATAAATGCTATAGCCTCAGGATAATTTAACTTTAAGCCCTTATCTTTACGACGTTCGGCTAACAAGCCTGCCGTAAAAATTAATAACTTATCTTTTTCTCTTGGCGTTAATTCCATCAGTAACCTCGTTTATTATGTAAGCCAAATACGCGGAGTTTCAGCTTCGGCATGAATTATGGCTGGACGCAAATCTAACCATAAAGATGTAAATAAATCTTTTGCATGACGAGCTTGATTTGCTAAACATCGACAAATTAATACATCATCAATTAATGTAATACCTGCCATACCCTTATCAAAATCATTCACTTTACCTTGTAATGTTTCTAACAAATCTCTATCAGCACCCGTTGCAATAAACGTCGCTAATAATTTATAACCTGCTAAACCTGCTGCTTTTTGATAACTGGCTTGAGTACCATC
>JAHDBX010000132.1:0-3698 GCA_020630145.1 Gammaproteobacteria bacterium
AACCTTTCTGAAGGCATACCTCGTAGCTTCACCATTAACAGCAGCGAAATTTTAGAAGCATTACAAGAACCATTAAGTGGCATTACATCAGCACTAAAAGTCGCGCTTGAAGCTACTCCACCTGAATTAGGTGCTGACGTTGCTGAACGCGGTATTGTTCTAACAGGCGGCGGCGCATTGTTAAAGAATTTAGACAAATTAATAAAAGAAGAAACGGGTTTACCCGTTATGATTGCCGAAGAGCCACTCACTTGTTTAGCCAGAGGCGGTGGGCGTGTGCTTGACCTCATTGATGAATACGGCACTAACTTTATGTCAATTCAATAAGGTTTTACTACTTGTATATCCATGCAAGGCTTATTTAAAAATACCGCAGGACAGTTCTTACGCCTAGCCGTTTTTGCTAGCGTATCAATCTTACTAACCTACATCGACTACCGCGACGATACGCTTCGCGGTTTTCGTAGTGCATTAGGCACAGCCATTGTTGAACCCACAAAATTTATTGCAACTTTACCTTACAATATTATTCAAAGCGCGCGAGGTATTTCAACCTCAAGAGAAACATTACAAGCGAATCTAGACAACTTAGGGGTACGCAATCAGCGCTTACAAACAGAGCTATTAACATTAGAAGGCTTAAAAGCCGAAAATACCCGCTTGCGAGAACTATTAAACTCTAGTGAGAAAACGGGTACTGAATCAACGGTAGCCGAAATAATAACCATTGACCTTGATCCCTTTAAACAATTAATTACCTTAAACAAAGGCAGCAGTGACAACGTTGTCGCTGGTCAAGCAATTGTTGATGCTTATGGCGTAATGGGACAAATTATTCATACTACAAACAACACAGCAACAACCTTATTGGTATCAGATCCAGCACATAGCTTACCTGTTCAAGTACAACGCAATGGTTTTAGAACATTAGCGAATGGTACTGGCCATGCAGATGAATTGAATTTAATGCATATTCCTAGTAATGCCGATATAAAAGTTGGAGACATCATTATCACTTCAGGCTTGGGCGGTATATTTCCTAAGAACTACCCGGTTGGCACAGTAAAAGATATTCAAAGTGAAGTTGGACGCCCATTTTTAAAAGTTATCGCCGCATCAACCGCACAGCTAAATCGTAGCCGCGAAGTACTTATTCTAAAGTCAGTCAATAAAGATAACGAAAAGCAAACAAACGGCACAAATCAGGAGAACCAAAAACCATGAAAAAGTATGGTGTTATCCTGCTGACGTTTATTTTCGCTTTAGTATTAACCATTATGCCAATGCCAGATTGGTTTAAATACTTAAGGCCGGACTGGTTACTTATGGTCATGCTGTATTGGGCAATGGCCTTACCTGAACGAATGGGTATTTTCTTCGCGTTTTGCTGTGGTATTGTTCTAGACGTTACGCTTAGCAGCTACCTTGGTCAACATGCCTTAGCTTTTATTGTATGTATATTTTTTATGGGTAAGCTATACCAAGGTATACGCGTACTACCAGAGTTACAACAAAGCATTACTTTACTTTTCTTTTTTATTGCCTACAAAGTGATGCTGTTATGGCAGTACGGTATGACCAAACAGGCGCCAGAATCTATTCTTTACTTTTTCTTATCAGCCTTTACCAGTGCGGTACTATGGCCATGGCTATTTATTCTACTACGTGAAATTAGACGTAAATTTATACACACCGTCGCATAAACATGTCCGATAAAATTGTTGACTTAGAAATCAAAATCACCCACCTTGAGCAAAGCAATCAAGAACTTAGTGACGTGTATTACCAGCAGCAAAAACAAATTGATTACTTACAAAAACAAATCGCCTTACTGAAAGAGCAACTACAACAACAGGTTAGCGATATTGAGGCGCCCAACATTATCGATGAGCCACCTCCACACTATTGATAATATACAATTAGAACTGATAATGAATGCCGAGGTTGACCTGCTCAACTGATGCTTCAACATTACCACTATAACGACGAATTAAATCTTCGCTAGTTAAGGTGTCTTCTGTCTTACTATAAGATAGGCGTATTTTCAAACCATCAAAAATCGATACCTGTGCGCCTGCACCGAATAAGGTACCTGAACCATCCCATGACTGAATATCGTCTTCACAACTCACACTTGAAACGATAAATGTACAAACCGCACCATCATACTCTTCTATGTATGAGGTATAGGATAAACCATACTTAGCATACAGCAAAAACCGTGAACCTAACTCAATACTGATTTTAGGCGCAAACGACATAACAAAGTAATGTGCATTATCAAGGCTTGCACGGTTTTCTGCCACATCACCTGTTATACCTGCCTCAAACTCAAGGCCAAACCATTTATTAAAATCGTAGCCCCCATAGACATTTGTCATGCTCGCGCTTTCAGCCTGGTTAAATTGTCCTGTAATTTCAGTAAGCGTATCCGCCGTACCAAATGAAACCCCGACTTTCCAACCATTGTTATCTTTTAAACTCGCATATGCTGAATTTGTCACACAACATAGCACCAACAAAATATAAACCTTATACATTCCCTTACCCTTCATTATTAATAAATCACAAAAAAGTAATATGTGCTTTTTTATAAAGCACGCACTTTAACCGTTAAGATTAATTTATCATCTTTCCTTGTCATTGTATATGTAGGACTGGCTAAGGCATTACTGCTTAATTGTCGCGGGTACGCATTTCCGCGTAAATCATACAACGAACCACCACACTGGTCCTGCAAAGAACGACATGCTTTATAAGCAAGGCGTTCAGATGCTACGTCAGCACTTAACAATACAAGGGGGCACACCAATTCACCGCCTTGTGCCCAAGCAACAAACCAATCAGCATCTAAGGGTTTGTTTTTACTTAAACAAGCTCTATCAGCATCACTATATTTAAAGATAAGTAATGGCCGGTTCGCCACTAATTCCAACTGCATATAGTCTGGCTTTAGCAGAAATAGGTTTTCTTTGACAACAATCTCTACTTCTTTATCAACAATATTGGCCACATCTGGCTTAAACAACTGAAGTAATATAAACAACACGACTAGAAGCATACTGCTTTTCAGCATGCCTTTTAAAGTTGAAATTCGCTGTTGATTACTTTTCATCTGCATTACAATAGATTATATGAGCTTTGCTTTAACTAACATACCCTTAATTTATCGTCATGCTTCATTAAAGGCGCAAGCAGACCAACTATGCCAACGATTCAACCTTGAGTATGCAAACAAAAAGCATCAAGGTTGGGCACTTTGCCTTGATGAATTAGCATTAAGTTTACAGCACACCGGTGAGAAGCAACATTTAGCCATACACTTTGATGAAGGTAAAAACGACCATCGCCGTCGCTTTAGCAATGGTCGCCAACAGCCCTTAAGCAAAGCTGTTGGCTTAGACAAGCCTAGAGAATTGAAAATTATCGATGCAACAGCTGGCTTTGGGAGGGATGCTTTTATGATAGCCAGCCTCGGCAACCCCATCGTATTGGTAGAACGACACCCTGCCCTCGCAGCACTTTTATTTAATGCGATAGAGCGTGCTGCTCTGAAAACAGACTTAAGTGACATTATTGCCAATATGACGCTTGTGCATCAAGATAGCTCACATTACTTAGAAAGCTTATCGACAACAGAAAAGCCTGACATTATTTATATGGACCCCATGTATCCAGACAGAAAGAAGTCCGCGCTG